>CAVERN010000048.1:0-5485 GCA_963618095.1 bacterium
CGCCGTGTATCCCGACGCCTGCCCCTGCGGCCCGTTGTAGAACGGGTAGACGGCGGTGAGGGCGGCCTCGAGCCCGTCCACCTCCACCTTGAACGAGTACGTGCGCTTGATCTTCTTCTTCGTGCCCTGCTCCGGGTTCGCCGCCTGGAGCTCAGTCTCGACCATCGAGGCCGTGTACCTCACGCAGTTGTCGTTCAGCTCCACGCCGCAGAGCATCGGAACCGCCTCCACGCACGGGATGCAGAGCGAGAGCGGCACGTTGTCCGTGTCGAGATAGTCGCAGAGGAGAGCCGTGGAGAGGATCGGGAAGTTGTTGTTGTACGGCTGCCAGAAGGGATGGCTCGCGGGCACGTCGTTGTAGCAGTGCGCCAGCGTGGTGGAGTCCGGGAACCACGAGCATCCGTCGAACGGCTGGAACTCGCCATAGCGCAGGTTTACGCTTCCGGGCTTCCAGGCCCTGTACGCATCGTAGGTGAGGTTCGAGTCGCTGTTCCACCCGCCCGCGACGAAGAGCGAGCGCCTGGCCGCCTCCTCGCTGCCGGAGAGGTAGGTGGAGCCGTTGTTGTTCCGGATCAGGTCGATGTACGGGGAGGCAAGCCCTCCAAGCGAGTTCCCGCTCTGGCCGATGGCGAGGTTCACGTCCATGAGCGACGTGAACGGCACGTCGTCGAGCGACGGCCAGTTGCCGCCGCCCACGCCGGACCCGCCCGCGAGGACGTCGAGGAAGAGCTTCGACGCACTGCCGCCGGTGTCCATGTCGCCCTTCTCCGACCCCCTGAAGAGGTATGTCGGCGACACGCGCCCGTGCGGCGCGGACGAGCGGTTCAGGTACTGCCGCCTCCGCCCGTCGGACTTGCTGACGAATGCGTTGATGTCGAAGAAGTCCGACACGTTCACCGCCGTGAAGGCGTAGCGTCCCATTCCGAAGTTGAACGGATGCCACTTCGCGGTGCGCGTGTGGCGGCTCCAGTAGCGCGCCTCGTTGGCGAGGCAGGACGGCAGATATCCGAGGCCCTCGAGCGAGATCGTGGAGACGGTCTCGGCGAGCGCGACCTCGTTCGACGGCACCAGCACCCGGCCGTGCCAGTTGTCGTTCTTCAGCTTTTCGCCCTGCGAGCCGCTCTCGCTCGGAATGTCGTGATTGTAGCCGACCCCGGGGAACGGGTCGTTGCCGATCGCGGTGTCTATCTCGTCTATCGCCCTCGCGAGCGCCGCCCTCACGAGCTGGCGCGTCGCCACGTTGCGCCGCAGGAAGGAGCTCGGCGCGCGGCTCGAGCGCATGTACACCGAGAACGCCACCGCGCTCACGAGCATGAACGCGAACATCCCGAGGACGATCAGCAGCGCCGATCCCCTCCTGCCCGCAGCATCACTCACATCGAAGTCTCTTCTCATTCCACGTCCCCTATCGGCACACGCGCCGTCAATCGGCCTCGCCGGACTTCAGCCGCCACAGGTTGGGCAGCATCATGTAGGTCGAGAGCCCCTTCCCGACGGTGTCCGCGCTCGACTGCGCCGCGTCGCCCGCCTGCACGATCATGTACTGGTACGGCCTCCCCCAGGGGTCCCTCACGCTTCCGCCCGTGACGGCGGCGTTGTACAGCACCGGCACCTTGCCCTGCCTGTTCTGGACCCCTCCGAGGATGAACTGCATGGCGTCCTCCGTGGCGTCCTTCCAGCTGCCCGAGGTGACGCGGCTCTTGAGCGAGCGGTCGTCGTCCCAGTTCTCGTAGGCGAGGATGGCGTTGGTCATCTCGCGCGTCTCCGTCTCGGCGCGGGCGATCTGGGAGCGGCGGCGCGCCTTCATGACGGCCGAGGACGCCGCGCCTGTGAGCACGGCTATCATGCCTATCACCACGAGAAGCTCTATGAGCGTGAATCCCTTCTTCATCAGTCCACCTCGTCTGGCCATGTGGAGATGTCGTCCTCCGTGTCCCAGTCGCCGTCCGGCCCCGCGCTCCGCACCCCCACCACGAAGGCGCGGCCGCCGTTCATGTCCGGGCTGCCGAGGCCGGACTGCCTCCAGTTGCCCTTGCCCGCGTCGCTGCCGGAATACGTGCCGCCCACGGATGCGGCGCCCGTGCGGAGGGACGACGTCCTGCGCACGGCGCGGCGGTTGAACGTGCTCGAGCTGTCCGTGTCGGCGTCGTCCCACGGCGAGACCACGCTGAAGTTGTTGCCGCCGGTGTAGGGGAGCACGTTGTCCGCGAGGGACTGTATCCTGGCCATCTGCCGCTCGGACTCGGAGAGGTCAGCCACGCCCGCCTTGCCGGTGCGCCAGGCGATCGCGCTCTGGTTGAAGATCATCGTGAGGATCGTCACGAGCATGCCCATCAGCACGCTCGCGACCAGCACCTCCAGAAGGGTGAAGCCGTCCTTTCTCATCTACTCGGATCTCCCTGGAAATGGACTTCGGTGGCGAACACGGGCTGCGACATGAGCGTGTTGCGCAGGTTCTTGCGCACGCACCTCACGGCGAGCGATATCACCGGGGAGTCCTCGCTCTCCCTGGCTGCCACGAGCGCGTACGTCATGCCGTCCGGGACCGTCACCGAGCTCGGAAGGTCCCAGCCGTCCCTGTCCGCGCCTATCAGCTTGCTGTAGACGGAGCGCGCCATGCTCGCCGGGTCGGACGGCACGTAGTAGGTGGTGTCGTCCCCGCTCCCCTTCGTGGCGATGTAGGCGAGCCAGCCGGACTTGTTGCTTCCGCCGCCGGGCAGCACCTGCACGCTTCCGCTCCCGCCCGTGCCGGACCCGGCCGAGACGGCGCTGAAGCCGAGGCTCCGCCACTGGGTCCACGTGAGCTCGCGAGACGAGAGGGCGATGACGAGCGGGTTGAGGATGGACTCGGCGAGCGCGGCGGAGGCGACGTCCTCCCTCGACTGGCGGCTCTCGCGGAAGCCGAGCGAGTAGAGCGAGACCATGGCGAGCACTCCCCCAGCCATTATGAAAATGGCGAGGTTGACCTCTATGAGCGTAAACGCCCTCTGCATAACCCTCTTCACGATCAGATGTCCTTCATTTCGCTCTTCGAATCGCCGACCTTCTTCCATCCGTCCGGACGGCGGGCGTATATCGCCACGCTGTCGAGGGACGAGGCGCTGGAGTCGGGATAGCACTTGATGACCGTGCCGACCTCCTTGATCGGATCGCCGTCCGTAGGCACCTGCGATCCGAAGATGTAGTTGTCCGGCAGGCGGATCCTCGCGAACTCGTAGCCGTACGCGTCGCCGGCCCTCCAGGTGCTCGCGTTGCCGCCCTTGATCTTGAAGGCGTACGTGAGCATCTTAGAGGAGTCCTCCTTGTCGTCCGAGTTGGGCTTGTTGAAATTGATGGTCGTGCGGTCCTTCGGGTTCTCCACGAGGTACTTCTCGTTGCCGATCTCGTCCTCCACGACCTCCGAGTAGACGGAGGCGTACTCCATCTTGGAGAAGTTGAACCTGTAGAGGCGGAAGGTGTCCGCCTGGATGCTGTTCGGGTCGTCCGCCACGCTGTACGTGCGCTCGAGGTCGGAGTACTCGTCGCAGAGCAGGTCGCCGTTCACGCGCGACACGCGCCCGGCCCGGCGAACCGCCACGGCGACTCCCGCGGCGACGAGATCCGTCTGGCTGTCCGAGTCCTTCCGCTGCACGAGCTCGTTGTAGAAGTACACCACGGTGGGCGTCATGTCGATCCTCGCGCGCTCCTGCGCGAGCGATATGACCGAAGTCGCCGCCCCGAGCGCCCCGCGGTCCGCCATGCCGCGCACCACGGCGAAGTAGCTGCCGATCGACACCGTGGCCATGGCGGCCATTATGCCGCCCACGACCAGCAGCTCTACAAGTGTGAACGCCCTTTTAGTCATCGGTGTACCCATTCGTGTATTTCACCCTTCCGCGGTACTCGTTGGACTTCTGCAGGAACACCCTCACGCTGTCCGCCTTGGGATAGTAGAACACCCGGAAGCGGCAGAAGCGCCCGTAGTTCGGCCCGATGTACCCGAAGTTCATCTGCGAGAGGGATATCTTGGACTTCGACCCCTTCTTCGTCGCCTCCTGGAAGTCGCGCCCGCGGCGGCACTTCTTGGCGTCGCACTGGTGGTCGGAGTCCGCCACGATCCCTATCTTGCGCGCGTCGGCCCAGTTGCCGTGTATGTCGGTGCAGCCGTACTCGTCCACCCCCGAGGCGACGACGAGGGCGGAGGGGTCCATCACCGGGTTGGCGTTCGCCCCCGTGGAGACCTTCACGAGGTCCCTGAAGCACTGGTCGGCCTCCGTCGCGGAGAGCTGCACGCTGTCTCCGCCGGTGTAGTCCACCTTGCTCCTTATCGCGCTCGGCCACTCGCCCCTGCGCGCGTAGTACGTCTCGAGGCCGCTCTGGAGCATGTTGCGCAGGGCGACCGCCCGGCTCATGCGCGACTTGTAGAACATCCCGCTCACGCCCATCGTAACCGCGCCCGCGAGTATGGCGATTATCGCGATCACCACCATCAGCTCCACGATCGTGAAGCCCTGCCTGCCTCTCCTGCCGATGTCCATTGCCGTTCTCCCCACGTTCCGACTACTTCTTCACCTGGGCCGGGCGCCAGCTGTACACGTCGTCGTTGCGCCCGTACGAGCCGTACTCCACGACCCCGTTCGGCCCCGCGGCCCAGACCACGGCGGCCGCCCGGATGCGGAGGCTGCCCCCGCCCTCGACCTGCGCCTCCGTGAAGCCGTCGCCGTCAGTGTCGATCGCATAGTGGAGTATGTGCTCCTTCACCGTGAGCCCGGACGGCACCTTCGACCCGACGGTCGCGGAGGAGGACCTCTTGAGCACCGCCTCCGCCTCCGCGTCCACAACGCCGCAGCGGTCCTTGCCCACGAGCCGGTACTTGCTCGCGCTGTCGCCCGAGGTCTCTACGTTGTACGAAAGGCCGAGCAGGTCGTAGCGAACGAACACGCGGCTCGTCTCCTCGTCGAGGATGCCGTTGCCGTTCTTAGTCCTCTCAAGAAGATCCTCCGGCCACAGGCCGTTGTTCTTCGAGAGGATCTGGGTGAGGGCCGCCGCCGCGTTGGAGACGAGCTCCTGCGTCTTGGCCTTCTTCGCGGACTTCACGACCTTCGAGTACCCCACGACCGAAGCCGCCGAAAGAATCGCGATTATGCCGATCACGATCAGCATCTCAACGAGCGTGAATGCGGATTTGGTGGTTAGTTGGTAGTTGATAGAGGATAGAGGGTAACTGGTAGTTGGCAGTGCAGAAGACGCACACCGTCTACCATTTCTCAAAGTCCTGAATATGTCTTTACCAATTCTCATAGCCACTCCCATTCCTACCAACTACCCACTACCCACTAACCAACTACTTCCCCGTGCTCATGTACTTGACGTCGTCCGCCATCCACCCCACGGCCGTATCGTACATGTCCTTATGGTCTTTCCTGAACTGGTCGAGGTCCACCCACGGCGGGAATGTCCTGCCGTTCGCGCCCGCAGACCAGAGCACGTAGGACTGGTATGGGGC
>CAVERN010000048.1:5495-10254 GCA_963618095.1 bacterium
GAGTAGTAGTAGAACTCGCGCCCCCATCCGTCGTACACCGTGTAGGACATGAGGGGATATCCGCGCGAGGAGCTCGAGCCGCCGTACCCGCCGGGGAAGTAGAGGCTGAAGGACGCCGCGTTCGCCACGGTCGGCGGGCCGCCGCCGTCCGAGCTGCCCACGTACACGCCGAAGAAGGTGGCTCCACTTCCGCTCACGACGTCGCGGAGGTTCGGCATCCACCGGGCGCACGCCGCCTGGCTCGGAATGAGGTCTATCTGCCAGTCGTCGTCGCCGCCCATGATGTCGCAGAAGCTCTTCCAGGACTCGTACGCCATGCCGGAGTCCATCCTCGGCGGAAGCGTGTTGAACTCCGTCCACTGCCTGAAGCTGTCTATCGCGCTGTTGAACGACTGCGTGCCGTTGGAGCCCTTGCTCCCCTTCGCGCAGTCGAGCATGAACCGGTAGCGCGGAAGCAGGAACGACATGAGGCCGAAGCGGAAGAGCTGCAGGCTGTTCGCGGACGTCTCATCCTCGTACTTGCTGAGGAAGCCGGGCCGGCCGCTTATGTCCTCGAGCGTGCGGTTCACCCACTTTTTGATCTTCGTCTCGGCGTCCGACGAGTACGCGCCCGCCTCCAGCGCCGCCTTCACCGTCGTCTGGTAGGCGGAGTAGATGTCGTAACTCGTCTTCGTCTGGTTGCTGTCGTTGGGGTCCCGCATGTCGCTCGGCGGCGGGTACTTGGCCGCGACGGGCTGCGCCCGGCATGCGGCCTCCACCTGGCAGTACTCCTCGAACTTGCTCTTCGAGTCGTCCAGGTCGCCAGGGTCCTCGGACTGTATCCAGGTGCTTTCGTCGTCCGTCCTGCGGAAGATGTTGCGCGAGGCGCCCTGGAGCGGCACGGGAGGATACGACCCGAAAGCGGCGTAGTACCCGGAGAGGCAGTTCTCGAGGCACTGCATCCTGAACACGGTGGTCTCCCGGCTGCTCGCGCCGCTGGCGATGCCCGTGAGGCGGAACATCACGCCCATGAGCGCGAGGATCACCACGGTGACGATCAGCAGCTCGATGAGGGTGAAGCCCCCTTTCTCAAGCCTTCGATTTTCCATATGTCCGCCCATTATCGTCATTTACGATTTGTGATTTGTGATTTATGATTTACGATTTGGGATTTGCGATTTATGATTTATGATTTGCGATTTGGGATTTATGATTTACGATTTATGATTTATGATTTACGATTTGCGATCCTACACTTCTACACGGCTAAACCTAAATTGATAAGTCAACAAATCTCCAAATGCAATCGTAAATCGAAAAATCGTAAATCGAAAATCGAAAAACCGTAAATTCCTCTAATCCTTTTTCCCCCTCACATCCCTCCTCCGCCCGAGACGGAGGAGATGATCTTGATCATGGGCAGGAACATCGCGATCACGATCGTGCCGACAACCACGGCGAGGAAGATGATGAGGGCGGGCTCGATCGCCGCCGTGAGGCCGGCTACGGCGTTGTCCACCTCGTCGTCGTAGGTGTTCGCGATTCTCGTGAGCATGTCCGCCAGGCCGCCCGTCTCCTCGCCCACCTGCACCATCGAGACCACCATCGGCGGGAACACTCCGCAGGCGGCGAGCGGGTCGGTCATGGACTCGCCCTCCTTCACCGCGTCGTGCACCGTCTGCAGCGCCCCGGCGATCACGCGGTTGCCCGCGGTGTCCCGCACGATCTGCAGCGCCTGGAGGATCGGCACGCCGGAGGAGAGCAGGGTGCCGAGCGTGCGCGTGACCTGGGAGATGGCGGTGCGCTTGACGAGCGTGCCCGTGACGGGCATCTTCAGGCGCATCACGTCGAGGAGCCGCGCGCCGGTCTCGGTGCGGCCGAGCACCTTGTAGATCACCACGACCGCCGCCACGCCTATCGCGATCTGCAGGCCGTTGTGCTGGACGAACTCGGAGACCCCCATCACGAACTCCGTCACCGCCGGGAGCGAGGCGTCGCCGAGGATGTCCGAGAACACCTGCTTGAACTTCGGGATTACCGTGACGAGCAGGAACGCAGTGATGCCGATCGCCGCGAGGAGCACCACCGACGGGTAGATCATCGCGCCCTTCACCTTGTTCTTGATCGCCTGCGCCTTCTCGGCGAACTCGGCGAGCCGGTTGAGCACCACCTCGAGCACGCCGCCCGCCTCGCCGGCCTTGACCATGTTCACGTAGAGGTTGTCGAAGATCTTCGGGTAGGCGGTGAGCGCCTCGGAGAACGTGCCGCCGCCGGCGATGCTCTCGGAGATGCCGTTCAGGCAGCTGCCCATCGCCGGCACCTGGTTCTGCTTCTTCAGCACCTCGATGCAGCGCATGAGCGGAAGCCCGGCGTTGACGAGCGTCGCGAGCTGGCGCGTGAACGTGGTGAGGTCCTTCGGCTTCACGCGGCCGCCGAAGATCGACGGCAGCTTGATCTTGATCTCCTTCTTGCCGAGGTTCTTCTTCGGCGCGGCCGCGGCGGACTTCTTCGGGGCCGCCTTCTTCGCCGCCGCCGGGGCCGGGGCCGACTTGACCTCGCCTATCGCGCTCGGCAGAAGCCCCGCCGCCCTGACGGACGCGATCGCCTGCGCCCGGTCCGCCGCCTCGACCGTGCCGCGCCGCTCGTTGCCCTGCGCGTCCTTCGCGATGTACTGAAATGTCGCCATCTTGCTCCTCGCCTTTTTTGCCGATAGGTCCTGTAGCCCTGAAAGCCCGCAATTATAAGAGGTCGCAGTCCCTAAATCAAGAGGCCCGCTTCGCCTTCCCGAACCTGCCCATCCCCGTGAACTTGGCGTAGCGCCCGTCCACGAGCTCCTGCGCCGGCAGGGCCGAGAGCTCGTCGAGCGCCGCCCCGATCGCCCTGCGCAGGTTCGCCATGAGCCCCTTCTCGGGCACGATCTCGTCTATCACGCCGAGGCGCTTGAGGTCCTGCGCCGTTATCTTCAGCGCCTCCGCCGCCTCCGGGGCCTTCGCGCCGTCGCGCCAGAGGATGCCCGCGCACCCCTCGGGGGAGATCACGGAGTAGACCGCGTTCTCGAGCATGAGTATGCGGTCGCCCACCGCTATCGCGAGCGCCCCGCCCGAGCCGCCCTCGCCCGTGACGACCACCACCACGGGAGTCCTGAGCGAGGCGAAGAACTCGAGCGACCTGGCGATCGCCTCGGCCTGGCCGCGCGCCTCCGCGGTGTCGCCGGGATACGCGCCGGGGGTGTCCACGAACGTCACGACCGGCACGTGGAACTTCTCGGCGAGCTTCGCCAGGCGCATCGCCTTGCGGTAGCCGTCGGGGTTCGCCATGCCGAAGTTGGCGGCCACGTTCTCCTCCACGGTCGCGCCCTTGTGGTGGCCGAGCACGAGCGCCCTCCTCCCGTCCAGCGTCGCGAACCCGCCCACGAGGCCGCGGTCGTCGTTGACGAGGCGGTCGCCGTGCAGCTCCTCGAAGTCCGGGCAGAGCGCCCTGATGAAGTCGAATATGTGGGGCCTCTTCGCGTCGCGCGCGATCTTCACGCGCCCGTACGCGCCGGCGGACGCCTCCGCCTTCCCTGCCTTGCCAGTCTTGCTCGCCATGTTCGCCTCCTCAGAATCCGAAAAAGTGGAGCATCTTCACGATGAACGCCTTGAGCTCCCCGCGCGGGACGATCTTGTCTATGAAGCCGTGCGCCAGCAGGTACTCGGCGGTCTGGAAGTCGTCCGGCAGCTTCTGGTGAATCGTGTTCTCGATCACGCGCCTGCCGGCGAAGCCGATGAGCGCCCCGGGCTCCGTCACGTTGATGTCGCCGAGCATCGCGTACGACGCCGACACGCCGCCCGTCGTCGGGTCGGTGAGTACGGAAATGTACGGAAGCCCCGCGTCCTTCAGCCGGCCGATCGCGGCGGCGGTCTTCGCCATCTGCATGAGCGAGAGGATCCCCTCGTGCATGCGCGCCCCGCCGGAGGCGGAGCAGATCACGAGCGGACGGCGCTCCTGCAGCGCCTTCTCGGCGGCGAGGCAGATGCGCTCGCCCGCCCCGGTGCCGAGCGACCCGCCCATGAAGGAGAAGTCCATCACGCCGAGCATCACCGGCACGCCGCCCATGGCGGCCGTGCCCACCACCACGGACTCCGTCTCGCCAGTCTTCGAGATCGTCGCCTCCACCTTGTCCCGGTAGGGCCCGGAGGCGTCGCGGAACTTCAGGTGGTCCGAGTACGAGACGTCGCGGAAGAGCTCCGCGAAGCTGCCCTCGTCCGCCAGGAGCGCGATGCGCTCGCGCGCCCGCATCCGCCCGTGGTAGCCGCACTCGGGGCATATCCCCGTCCAGTCCCGCTTCGCGAAGTACTTCCTGCACCGCGGACAGACCGTCCACAGATCCTTCTCGCGGGGAATCGCCGCCCCCTGAGCCCTCTTCTCAAACCACGCCATACTGAAATGTCTCCCTATTGGTGGGCAATTATACCACAACGCGGCGTCACGCCTTCAGCTCCCAGCCGGGCTCGTACCTCGGCATCCAGAACTTCGAGGCCGGCCCCGACGGGTCCTTCAGCCTGCCCGTCGCCGGATCGACGTGCACCGCGTCGCCGATCTGCATCGACACGTTGCCGAGCTCGGTGATGAGGTTCGACTTCAGGGACGAGTCGATCGGCTGCGCCGTGTTCAGGTCGCCAGCCAGGGCGCAGTCCGTGAAGCGCCGCACGTGCCAGGTGTCGCAGGAGCGGATCGGGTCGGAGAGGCGCTTGTCGCCCTCCTGGTCCCCCGTGTCGGCGGCGTCCCACTTCCTGACGAC
>CAVERN010000048.1:10264-10960 GCA_963618095.1 bacterium
GGGCCGAAGAACGCCAGGCCGTCGTCGCAGTAGACGAGGCAGCCCGTCCACTGGCCCATGAACGGCATCGCGCCCGAGTGCGAGCACCCCTCCCACGTGAGGAACCTGCCGCCGGGGAACTGCACGTTGAGCATGTGCGTGTCGTCCCACGTCCAGTCCTCGCCCTCGTAGAAGTAGTGTCCGCCGCCGGCGTAGACGCGCTCGGGCCACTCCGCGCCGAGCGCCCAGCGCCCGATGTCCACGAAGTGGAGCCCGTTGTTCGGCAGGTCGCCCGTGCCGTAGCCCTTGAAGAAGCGCCAGTTGTAGTGCACGATCTTCGAGCGGTACTCGCGGCGCGGCGCGCAGCACTGCCAGAGGTCCCAGCCGTCCGCCCCAAGCCACTCGGGCACCGGCTCGGCCTTCACGCCGCGCGTCGGCGGACGGTCGGAGAGGCACCACGCCTTGGCCCAGTGGGGCTTGCCGATCTGGCCGGAGCGGATGTAGTCGACGGCGCTCTTCGTCGCGTAGGAGCTGCGGCGCTGGGTGCCGAGCTGGAACACCATGCCCGTCTTCCTCTGCACGGCCGCGAGGATCTCGGCCTCGCCGGCGGAGATGCCGATGGGCTTCTCGAGGTAGAGGGCCTTGCCGGCCTTCATCGCCTCCACTCCGATGTAGCAGTGCGAGTGGTCGGGGGTGGCCACGAGCACTGCGTCCACG
>CAVERN010000049.1:0-10898 GCA_963618095.1 bacterium
CCGTCATCGTGCCATAGAGGTTCAGGTAGACGCCCTTGCCCGCCGCGTTGATCGCGCCGTCGAAAATCGTCGAAGGCCCGCCGTTCTTCGGATTGCCCGTGCTCTTCGGATTGTGGCGCAGACGGAACGAGCGCGTCGCCGTGACGTCACCCGTGAGGCGCGTGCTCTGGTAGAAGATCACGTTTGTGTTGCCGTCTCCCGTGCCGGTTTTTGTGTCCACGGTGCCATATCCTACGTCCGTGTCGCCCGTGAAGGAGAGGCCGTTCGCGAAGACCGCGAAGCCGTCCGCCGCCGAGGCCGTCGCCTTGAACTCGAGCGTGGCGGAGGCGGTCGGGACATCAATCGCGCCGGAGCCAAGCGCGCCTTCCGCCGAGGCGGTGAGCGTGCCGGCGGAGACCGACGCGCCGCCCGAGAAGTCGTTCGCGCCGTTCGAGAGGATCAGCTCACCCGCACCCGTCTTCAGGATCGAGCCGGAGCCCGTCACCTTCTCGGAGACGGTCTGCGTCGCGCCGCTTGCGACCTCGTAGGCCGTCTCGCCCGTGAGAGTGACGTCCGCCGCCGCCGCGAACGCCACGAAAAGCCCTGCGGCGAATATCGCGCGCGCCCCCGCGGAGCGCATGCTTCCGCCGGCGGCGCATGCCGAAGCCCCAGCCTTGACCTGTATCATGGATAGAATCCCCCCCTTGAAAAAAACGGCGAGATTCTATCAAAAACGATTTTTTTTTCAACCGCGACTTTCAGAAGCCCGGGAGGTCGAGCTGCCCGGCGACCGTCACCTTCCGTCCGTTGTCGAGGGAGGCGTCGGAGGTGTCGTATACGACGAACTTGAAGCCGTGGAAGCGCTTGACGAGCTCCTCGCGGATATAGTCCGACACCGCGCGGACGTTCCTCGCGTCGTCGTCGGAGAACCCCACGGACACCGGCCGCCCCAGCCCGCCCGTGCGCTTCAGCACGTGGAAGACGTGCTCCACGAAGTCCCTGATGGCGAACTCCTTGGCGAGCTCCGGGCGCTCGGCGGTGCTCGCCTCGGCGTACCTCCCGCCGAAGTCGCCGTCGCTCTCGAGCTGCCTGAAGAAGCCGGGGTTCGTCACCGCGTGATACCGGCACATCGAGAGGTAGTAGTCGAGCTCCTCCTCGTCGCTGCCGAAGTTCCTCATCTTGTCCAGCCACCACCGGTATCCGCGCAGGGAGCGCATCATCGCCTCGCGCTCGCCGTCCGTCAGGACCTCGTCTATGAAGAGCCGCACCGCCTCGCGCAGGGTCTCCGGCGCGTGCCCGCGGGCGGTCACGATCGCGAAGATCCGCCCCTCGCGGAGGGTCTTGCGGAGCGTCTCGAAGCTCGGGCCGGGCTTCTCGCCGTCCCGCACCCGGCGAAGCGCCGCCTTCGTGTCGCGGATGAACGAGACGTCCCCTGACTCCGCGTCCACCACGTCGCTGAACTCCCGGAACGCCTCCTCGTGCCCGCCGGGCGGCAGCCTGTAGCGAGAGTCGGTGCGCACTATGGCGAACACGCTCGTGGACACCTCGACCGGACGCCACGAGCCGTCCTCCCCCCGCTCCTCGAGGTGTATCTTCGTGGGCATGTGGAGGATGTTGTCGTCCCAGTCGAAGATGTAGTACTTGAAGTCGCGAGTGGCGACGTCGTAGTTCACGTCCGGCCTGAATGTCCCGCCCGCCGCCATCGCTACCTCACCATGACCGTCTCGACCATCACCCCGGGGGCGTCCACGAGCGGGCGCCCGTCGCCGGATGAGAGCCACCTCGCCGTGCCGTCCGGGCGGATCACGCCGGTCACGCCGGAGTTCCCCACGCGCACGATCGGCAGCCCCGTCTCGACCGCCCGGAGCACCGCCTGCGCGGCGTGCGCCTCCGCCTCCGCGCTGTGCGAGAACCAGCTGTCGTTCGTGATCAGCACGATCATGTCCGCCCCCATGCGCTTCGCCTGCGCCGCGAGCCTCGGGTCGGTGTCCTCGTAGCAGATGAGCGGCGCGACGCGCACCTTGCGTCCGCCGGCGACGTCGATCTCGAAGACCTCGGGCCCTCCCGCGTGGAGCGACACGCCTATCGGCGAGAGGCGCTGGAGAGCGGGGATCCGCTTGTCGAGCGGTATGTACTCGCCGAACGGCACGAGGTGCTGCTTGTGGTAGACCCGCTCGGAGGCCGCGCCCGGCGCGGAGTCCGCCGCGTAGAGCGCCGCCGCGTTGTAGGTGCGGTTGGAGACGACGTCGTCCCCTCCCGCCACCAGCGCCCTCGCCCCGGCGCGCGCGATGAGCTCGCGCGCCACGTCCCTCGCCCGGGCGGACCGCACCTGGCCGAACTCGGCCATCGCCGACTCCGCCAGCACCACGAGGTCCGGCTTCGCGGCCGCCGCGACGTCCACCAGCGACGCGAACGCCCCGAACGGGTCCTCGCGATCGCCTGGCCTGAACACGCACGGGGCGTTCCGCTGCACGAGCGCCACGCGCACCGGCACGGCGTCCGGCCCGGGGGCCATCGACTCCGCGACGATCCTGCCCCCCGCGACCAGGCAGGCCAGGATCGCGGCCAGCGGCAGCGCCGTCTCGCCAATCTGCGCGAGCCGGCGCCGCGCGCGCGACGCGCCGGCGGACGGCGTCCCGGCGAGCGCGGCCGCCGCCGGGAAGAGCGGCGCCGCCACGCGGATCAGCAGCGTCGCGAACACGCCGTTCATCAGCACGGCGAGCGCGGAGACGAGATACACCCCGCCGAGCCGCGCGGGGGCGGCGAAGGCGGGCATCGACGCGAAGGCGGTGCCGAGGAAGTTCCAGGCGAACCCGGTGAACAGCGTCGCGCGGAGATATTCGCAGAGCGCCCACAGCGCCGCCTCCGCGAACGCGCACGCCACGGCCGGCAGGCGGCCGCGCGAGCGGCGGGCGGCGGACCACGCCGCGGACGCGAGGAGGCCGAAGAGCGCGAAGTACGCGGCGCAGGCCGCGGACAGCGCGAACCACCCGAGCACGACGAGCGGCCACGGGCCGCCGTTCTTCACTATCGCGGGCATCCACGAGAGCGAGAGGAGCCAGTACGCCAGGCCGAAGGCGAAGCACGTGGCCGCGCCGCGCCAGGGGGACGAGAGCCTCACGGCCGCCAGCGCCGGCACGAGCGCGACGAGCATCGCGGACGCCTCCGGATTCGGCGGATACGCCGCCCAGAGGAGAAGCGCCGAGGACGCCGCCGCGACGCCGCAGAGGAGGTCCCGTCTGCCGAGGCGGAGGGACACTACGAGACCCTCAGGAGGAAGTGGTTCCTCTTGCCGCTGCGGAGCACGGCGACGCGCCCGCCCACGAAGTCGCCCTCCGCGAACGCGCGCGCGTCGTCCACCTTCGCGCCGTTGAGCGCGAGCCCGCCCTGCGCGGCCATGCGGCGCGCCTCGCCGTTCGACCTGAACATCCCAGCCTGCGCCGCCACCATGAACACCGGCCTCCCGACGGCCTCGGCCTTCGGGAGGGTCGCGGACCGCACGTCCTTGAATATCGTCTCGAGCTCCTCCGCGCTCCTGCCCTCCACGGACCCGCCGAAGAGGGCGCTCGTCGCGCCCTGCGCGGCGCGGAGGCCCGCCTCGCCGTGGACGAGCAGGGTGAGCTCCTCCGCAAGCGCCTTCTGCGGGATGCGCGCCTCGGGGTTCGCCCTCATCTGCGCCTCGAGCTCGGCGATCTCCCCGAGGGGCCTGAGCGAGAACACCTTCAGGTAGCGTATCACGTCCTCGTCCGCAGAGCGGAGGAAGTACTGGTACCAGTCGTACACCGAGGTGAGCGACGCGTCCATGAAGAGCGCGTTGCCCTCGGACTTCCCGAACTTCCTGCCGCTCGCGTCGAGGAGGAGCGGGAACGTGAGGCCGTACGCCGTCCTGCCGCGCATCCGGCGCACGAGGTCCGTGCCCGCCGTGATGTTGCCCCACTGGTCGGCCCCGCCGACCTCGACCGTGCAGCCGTACCTGTCGAACAGGTGCAGGAAGTCGTTGCCCTGGAGGATCTGGTAGGAGAACTCCGTGAACGTGAGCGCGCCCTCCGAGGCCTCGAGGCGCTTCTTCACGGACTCCTTCGCGAGCATCTGCGGGACGCGGAAGTTCACCGCCACGTCGCGCAGGAACGATATCGCGGAGAGGCCGGAGTACCACTCGTAGTTGTCCACCATCGTCGCCGCGTTCGGGCCGTCGAAGTCCAGTATGCGCGAAAGGTTCTCGCGTATCCCCTTCTTGTTCTCCTCCACCCTCTCGACGGTGAGCATGTTGCGCTCCGCGCTCTTCCCGGACGGATCGCCGATCAGCCCGGTCGCGCCGCCCACGAGGGCGATCACCCGGTGCCCGGCGAGCTGGAGCCGGCGCAGCATCATGATCGACACGAGGTTCCCCGCCTGGAGCGACGCGGCGGACGGGTCGAACCCGCAGTACACCGTCTGCGGCTCGCCGAGGAGCTTCGCCATCCCGGGGTCGGTCGTGGCCTCCACGAGGCCGCGCCGTTCAAGTTCTTCGAATAGGGTCATCGTTGCACCTTGCGCTTACGCCTTTCTCCAGTTGCCCTGCGCCCGCGCCGCATCCGCGCGCTCTAACGCAGTTGGCGGGAGATTATAGCACAAAACGCCGGCGGGGACGGACCGCCGCTACCGCACCGTCACCTTCACGGGCGAGCGCAGGGCGAGCGCGAAGTCGCGCACGGCCCCGTGCCACTCCCCGGCGCCGGAGACGAGCCCCTCGCCCTTGCTCGTGCCGCTCCACGCGGCGCCCGCCCAGTAGCCGAACGCCGCGCGCCCGGCCGGCGGGAAGAGATACCGGCATCCGAGCGCGTCCTCGCCGGACGAGGCCGGCGCGTCGCCGGGGTCGAGCAGCACCGCCGTGCCGATCGAGCCCGTGTTCGGCCCGCCCGCGTCCTGCGGCTCCCAGTTCGCGATCCACCCCGCGGCGTCGTCGCGCGCGACCGAGCCGCTGTGCCCGCGCTTCTCGCCGCAGTCAAGCCCCGGGCCGACGCGGACGCCCGCCGGCGCCCCGCCACCGAAGGACACGCGGAAGTGCGCGAAGCGCTGGCCGCGGTCGAGCGTGACGCGGCGCGTCTCCGCGCCGAGGCCGCCCCACGCGGGATACGCGATCTCGAACTCGGTGCGCACCGGGCCGCACTGGACCATCTTCGCGCGCGACCAGTTGCGCGAGAAGGACCAGGCGTTCGCGGCGTCCACGGCGCCGAGGCCGCCGCAGCCGCGCCCCGCGCCCACCACGTAGTCGTCCATGCCCTCGCCGCGGTCCTTGTGGTACGAGCCCCGGTCCGTGCGCTCCACGAGCCAGCGGTGAAGCACGGGGTGCGTCACGCGCTTGTTGAACACGTCGATGCCGCTCGAGACGAGGCCCTGCCCCCTGGGCGCCGGCTCCATGATGGCCGGGCCGTAGGCGCGCGCGCCGAAGCGGTCGTTCTCCCACGCGAAGTCGTCCAGGCGCTCCGGCAGGTGCTGGCTCCAGCACACGATCGAGAGGTCGGCCTGCGGCAGCGAGGCGTCGGAGAGGATGCGGTACTCGCGCCGCTCCTTCGGCCGGAGCGGACGCAGCGCCGTGGAGAAGATGAGCGAGCCGCTCCCGGCGTCGTCCTGGTATGCGACCGGCGCGCACGCCGCCACGTCCCACACGCGCACGGCGGTGTCGCCGGGGCGGAGCCCGAGGTCGCTCCACCTCACGCTCACGGTCTCGGCCTCGCGCGCGACGCCGAGCGTGTTCTCCACGATCACGGTCCTGCCGCCCTGCGGCGGCGCCATCGTGGTGCGCTCAACTAGCTGGTCCACGGCCGTGAGGTACACCTCCATGTTGCCGCGCGCGCTGCTCGCCGTGGATATGACCCAGCGCCCGTCGCCGCTGAAGTGCGGATGCGGGTCGGGATGGAGCCGGCTCTCGCGCCAGCGCGGCATGCTGGCGGGGCGCTTCGAGTAGACCTCGACCGCGCGCCGCGTCTCGCGGTTGTAGAACTTCACGTTCCACGGGCAGCCGCGCCACCACTCCGCCGGCGACGTGTCGTAGACGGCGTACCTCATGTCGGCGGAGAACATGCAGTGCGTCGCCTTCGTGTCCGGGCAGAGGCACTCCTGGCGGCCCGAGGCGAGGTCGGCGAGGGACTGGTGCCAGACCCCCCTCCCGCACCAGCTGAAGCCCAGGCCGTCGTCGTCCCAGATCTCGTGCGTGGCGGAGTTCTTCTCCCGCGCCGGCACCATCTCGCGCGAGCCGTCGGGCCGCACGAGCCACATGCGCGGATAGAGGCCGCCGTGCGCCGCCGAATACGCCTTGCCGTCGGGCGTCTTCCAGCACGCCTCCCAGGCGCACATGGCGATGTCGTCGCGCGCGGGGTTCATCTGGCCATGGTTAGCGAAGAAGTCGGTGCGCCCCCAGCTCGTGTACTTCCCCGTGGCGAGCTCGAGCACGCCCTGCACGTAGTTCGTCGAGCCGTCCTCCATGACGAGGCCCGAGTCGAGGAACGCCTTCGCGCGGTCGGGCGTGAGCGTGAGGTGCGTGAACGGGTAGCGGATCCTCTTCACGCCCCTGAGCAGCTCGGCGGGGAAGGCGCAGAGCCGCCGCTCCTCGGCCGGGTCGCGGAAGTCGCGCCGGTAGAAGGCCCGGTCGCGGTAGTAGACCACGTAGTCGTCCTTCACGTCGACGAACGGGATCTGCCCGTCGATCTCGGGCAGGTGGACGAGCTCGTCCTTCAGGAAGTCCACGAGCGCCTTGTGCTTGGGGTTCGGCGGGCGCTTCACGAGCGGACGCCCCGACGCGTCGAAGTCGTTGAGGCGCTCGTTGCGCGAGACGTCCACGAGGAGGAAGCGGCCGTCGGCCGTCATCGACTTCGCGGTGAAGTAGATGGACTGCACGTTCGTGGCGACTCCGCCCGAGAGCGCGTACGAGACGACGCCCGACTCCGGGTCGATGCGCCTCTCGAAGAGCTTCGAGGTCGCCGGCGTGCGCTGGCCCTCGAGGACGCCGCTCCCCGTCTCGAGGAGAACGGCGGAGATCCAGAGCATCGGCGCCTGGCCGTGGGAGTCGCCGTTCACGCGCGGACGGTCGAAGTAGTACTGGAGGTCGTCCCTCTTGCCCGTGCCCACGCACACGTCGGAGATGTTGGCGAAGGCGTCGAGCCGCGCGCAGAGCGCGTCCCACGCCCTGCGGGACGCGGGGCCGTACTGCTCCGGGTCGAGCCAGCCGCGCGCGACGCCCGTCATGAAGGCGTAGGCGAACATCGCGGTGCACGAGGTCTCCGGCCAGTTGCGGGGCTCGTCAGGCATGTCCACGATCTGGCACCAGAGGCCGTCCCTGCGCTGGTACCTGAGCAGCGCCGACATCATCGCGCGGTAGCCCCGCTCGATGCGCTCGCGGTACTCGCTGTCCTGCGGCAGGCGGTCGAGCACGAGCGCCATGCCGGCGGCCATCCACCCCGCGCCGCGCCCCCACACGTACTTCACGTCGGGCGCGTGGTAGAAGAGGCCGGCGGCGGGGCCGTCCCGGAGCTGAAGCTCGTCGAGGTAGTGGCACATCTCGCGCGCCGCGCGGTCGATGTACACGCGCCTGCCCGTGGCGCGGAACGCCTGGCTCTGAAGGACGGTGATCATGTACATGTCGTCGATCCAGAGTCGCGTCTGCGGCGTGTAGCCCTTCGCCCAGTTGGCCTCCTGCACCTCCCTCGGCGGCGCGTGGCGCTCCCGGAGCGTGCCCTCGCACGGCGGAGTCCACTGGGTGTCGGCGTAGAAGTTGCCCATCTCGAGGCAGCGCTGGTCCCCGTTGCCGATGTAGATCTCGTAGGGCAGCGCGCCGAAGATCGAGTCGTCCACGTGGTACGGACGCGAGCAGCAGCGGTTCTTCGGCCCGCCCGGCAGGAAGGCGTCGAAGAGGCGCACCAGCCTCTCCTCGCGGGCCCTGTCGCCGACGAGGCGCGCGCACTCGATCGCGTTCAGCCAGAGCGACACCACGGAGTACTGCACCGCCTTGTTCCAGCCGTAGCCCTCGTTGCCGTGGTAGCCGCGCGGACGGTAGTTCTCCGGGCGCGAGGAGAGGAACTGGTCCGTGATCCGTCGCGAGACCGTGCCGGGGTCAGTGCCCTCCGGCAGGCCGCGGAAGTACGGCGCGAGCGGCGACTGGGCCGCGCACACCACCTGCGCGGACATTAGGATGCCGAAGAGCGCGAACTTGACCGATCGATTCACCATGCTTATTCTCCCTTTTCGAATGGCGTAGGATATCAAAACGCCGCCGCGCCGTCTATCGGAGGACGAGGCGCGAGCCGACCCTGCCGACGCGGAGGACGCCCGTGCCAGTGAAGTGCGCGCCGAGCGTGGCGTGCCCGGGCCCGTAGGCGCCAGCCGGCATCGCCTCGCCGTCCACCACAAACGACGCCGCCTTCTGCATGCCCGTCAGGTCCATCGTCCAGCCATCGCCCTCCGCCGTGACGCGCACGTCGTCGCGGAAGGTCCTCCCCGAGCCGACCTTCAGCGTGCCCGTGCCGCGCACCGTCACGTTCGTGCCGTTCCGCCACGTCGCGCCCGCGTCGAACTCGAGGCGCCCGCCCGACACCTCCACGTCGCCGTACGACTCGTAGTCCCGCCTCAGCATACGGTGCACCCCCTCGCCGCTCTTCGCGAGCGCGACCCAGCCCGTGAACTGCACGCCGCAGTTCGTGACGGACTGCGCCCCGTCCACGACGCCCGCCGTCACCTCCAGCGTCGCCGGCCAGTCGCCGCGCACCGTGCCCTTCAGGCCCCGCCGGGTCGGATTCGCAACGTCGTTCGTCGCCGTGAAGTAGGGGTAGGGGTCAAGCCCCGAGCTCAGCCAGCCCATCGTCTGGTGCGTCGTCCCGAGGTCGACCACGGCCTCGTCCGACGTGAAATGGAAGCCAGTGTCCGTGAACGCGTCGTCCACCCCGAACGACATCGCCACTGCGCTCATCTCCACGAAGTGCCTGGAGTAGTTTCCCCTCGACCGGAACACGACTTCCGGAGAGCCTTGGAACTGGAACGTGCGGTTCCTTGACTCCAGGCGCGCGGGGCCGTCGAGTTCGTACCGCGCCCCTGTGGCGCCGTCAGCCGAGAAGAGGCCCAGGCTGCCGCCCGTGACCGAGACGCCCTTCCTGAACACGATGGTGGCGTCCTGCTCCGCCCGGAACGTCGTGGAAGGCCCGCATGCGACGGTCTCCATGAACGTGTTCACCGTGCCTGCGGCGCCTATCAGCCAGCTGGCGGCCTCGCCCACGACCTGGCCGATGCCGCTGATCTTCACCGGCTTGCGGACGGTGGCGCCCTCCAGGCGCGTCAGGCCCGCCAGGAGCGTCCCGGAGGCCCTGTAGTCGCTGCCGTCGCGAGGCCGGGCGTAGTTGAGCGAAAGCGACGACGTGTCGCCGGGGCAGCCCACGTCGCCGCGCAGCACGAGCCATCCGCCGCCCCGCGCGTGCGAGATCTCGCCCGAGATGCGCGCGTTCTCGAGGACGAGCTCGCCGCCCGCGTCGTCGTAGTCGTACTCGCCCTCGCCCAGCTTCGTCCCGACCATCTCCAGCCCGTACTGGCCCGTCAGGCCGCCCGTCAGCCTGAGCGTGACGTTCGTCGGCATCGTCACCGTCTGGTCGGCCACAAGCGCCAGCGGGGCCGCGACCTCGTAGGTGCGCCGAGCGCCGTCGACCGCCGCGAGGTCGATGTCACCGAAAAGGAGCGCCGAGCCCGCCGGGCCGGCGGCGGCGAGCGCGAAGCCGTCCGCCGCGCTGAACCTGAGGCCGGAGAACACGTAGAGGCCGTCCAGCTGCGCGGCCGTGCCGCCGGTCGCGAAGACGGGCCGCGAGCCGAGCGCCGAGAAGTCCGCCGCCGCGGCCCAGTTCCCCGCGTCCGACGCCGCCGTCGTCTCGCCCGCGCCCGTCCAGGCGACGTCCGTGACGGCGACGGTCTCGCCCGCCGTCGAGAGGACGGTGACCGAGCCCTGCGACAGCCAGTCCGCCGCGTCCGCCGTGTAGACGCCCTTCGCCACCGCCGTGCCGCCCACCGTCAGCGAGCGGAGCGCGAGCGGCGTACCGCCGGAGACGGACACGGTCGCCCCCGCCGCGAGCGACAGGCCGAGCCCATGGGCGCTCGGCGGCGTCTCGCCCGGCGCCGTGAATGCGCCCGTCACCGTCACGTCGCCGGACAGCGTCGCGCCCGCCGCCGCCGTCACGTTCGTGAAGGCGTTCGCCCCGGCGAAAACCGCAAGGCCCGCCTGGACGTCCAGGGACTCGCCCGTCGTCGACCGCACGGTCAGCAGCCCCGTGCCGGCCTTCTCGACCGCGACGCGCTCCGCGCACTTCGCGTTCAGCGTGCCGGACACGTCGCCATCGCCAAGCACCAGCGTGCCCGTCGCCGTGGCGTGCGTGTTCGTGACCACGCCCTGCCACGTCCCGGAGCCCGTGCTTGTGACGCCGTTCAGGCGCTGCCGCGTCCCGTAGAGGTCCAGGCAGCAGTAGGGAACGCGCTTTCCGGCCGCGGCGTCGGCCGCGCTGACCCCCGTGTTGCACCCCAGCGAGAGGCCGCCGGTCGATGGGCCGTGCGGAAGCAGGTCGTCGCTCGTCGTCTTCAGCCAGGCGTTCCCTGCGAGGCAGAGGTCTCCCGTGTTCTCCCACGTCACGTTGTCGCTCGAATCGAGACGCCACTGCTTGAAGTTGGTGCCATTGACCCCATCGGGCACGTTCCCCGCGTAGAACAGGCATACGTCCTTCCCGACGACCCTCACGGCGCCGCCCTTCCGCCCCGTGAAGTCAAATTCCGCGAACTGCGCCCTCAGGTAGACGTCCTCGCCGCCCACGCCCTGCAGGACGAGCGTCGCGCCGGACACGGGCCATAGCGGAGAGCCGTTCGACGTCGAGTTGTTCCGGAAGAGCGCTCCGCCCTTGAAGAGGACGCGCGCGGGA
>CAVERN010000050.1:0-10782 GCA_963618095.1 bacterium
CGCAGAAATCCCCGCAAAAACGCCCCGAAACGCGCCAAAAGTTAGCCGCGGGAAATACATGGCCATCACAGGCGTCGCCCCGGCCTACCGGATGACCATTATTCCGCCCATCCGGCCCAGCGCGTCCACGAGCTCGCAGTAGCCGTCGCCCGAGTACGCGAGCGCGAGCTCGTCGCCATCGGCCGACGCGACGAGCGAGAACTCCCTCTCGCCGTCCTGCGCGGTCACGCCCGGCAGCGCCTCGCCGTTGTGAGAGACGGACAGCTCTCCCCCTCCCACGACCAGCACCCGCACGGCGTACCGCGTCCCGGGCGCCTTCCACCGGCAGACGAGCGTCGACGCGCCCGGAATCCTCACGCGCCTCGTCTCCGGGTCCTCGCGGACCTCGGGCGACGCCTCCATCACGGCGAACTTCCTCGACTTCGAGACGTCTCTCGCGAACGTCCCGCGCCAGTCGCCCTCGAGCGCGCCGACGTCGCGCGCGCCGTTCATCACGCGCTGGAACCCGCTCGCGTCCCGGGCGGCGCCCGCGTCAGCGCAGGAGAGCTCCACGCGCGCGGCGTCCACAAGCGGGCTCTCGCCCACGACCGGGCGCAGGTCGCCGTCGAGCGCGAACGCCGCCGCGTCCAGGAACCGGCAGTCCGCGAACGACTCGTCCGCCTCGTCGAGCCCGCAGCCCTTCAGGTAGAAGGTGTTCGCCGCCACGAAGGGGAACTTCTCGTCCCGCGCGGCGACCTTCGGGTGCATGACCGCGCTGTTGACCACCCTGGCCCCGCCGAGCGGATACTGCAGCGCCGTCGGCCTGGACGTCCCGTTGAGGGCGTAGTTCCCCGGACCGAGCGTGCAGGAGTCGAACGCGTAGAACTGCTCGCAGAGGTTCGGGCCGAGGTTCGAGTCGATCACGCACCCGACGTACGCGCAGGAGCGGCCGGCGGAGGCGCGCGCCGTCGCCGTGTTGCCGACGATGCGCGTGCGGACGAACGTACAGTCGTAGCCCGGCGCCGCGCAGGCCGCGACGTTGTTCGAGACGATGCAGTCCTCCACGCGGGACGTCTCCCAGCTCGTCCCCGCGACCGCGCCAAGGTAGTCGTCGGCGTAGTTCGCGCTCTCGCTCGCGGCCGACGCGCACCCCGTGATCGTGAAGCCGCGCACCACGGCGTTCGCCGCGAGCGCCACGCCGCGCACCGCGTCCGCGCCGTTGCCGTACGCGTCCGCCGGCGACGACGCGCGCGCCCCCACGATCAGCGTCCTCTCCGCGCCCTCCGAGGACTCGAGCGTGACGCCCTCCTTCACCCACACGCGGCAGCGGATGGTCGGCGTCCCGGAGGAGACCGGCGCGGACTGGAGCATCGTGCCGTCCGACTCGCCGTAGACGCCCGCCGCGACGCGGATCACGTCGCCCGCGACCGCCCGCTCCGCCGCCGCGCGGATCGTGCGCTTCGCGCGGGCCCAGTCCGCGCCGGAGTTCCCGTCGTCCCCCGCCGTCTGGCTCACGTGCCACGCGTTCGTGTAGACGGCCGCGACCGTCGTCACCGCCGCCGCCTCGCCGCCCGGCGCGAAGCTCCAGGCCATGTCCCTCGCCACGATCTCGCCGTTCACGGCGAAGCCGACGAACGGCCTCGTCGCGTCCGCAGACAGCGTCAGCGCCTCGGACGACTCGGAGACGACGTTCGTGCCGACAACGCCGTTCCCGACCGTGACTCCTCCGCCGCCGGCCGCGCCGACCACCACGCAGGGCAGCGGCTCGGCGTGCACGGCCCCCGCGTCCAGGCGGCCGCCGGACGAGCGGAGCTCGCGCCCGGAGACGTCCGCGGTCAGGTAGCGGTAGGCGTTCGAGACGGAGAGGCTCGCCGGGTCCACGAGGCCGAGGGCCGGCGAGAGGCTTCCGAGGCGATAGTCTCGCCGCTCCCTGGAGGCGAACAGGGGGTCCGCGTCCTCCAGGTTGCACAGATGGCATCTCGCGTCGGAGTCGCTCCCGCTCCCGTCTACGACGACGTTGCCGACCGCCGCGTTCACGTTCGCGTTCCACACGCGCCCGCCGCCCGCGTCGACCGTGCAGCACGCGACGATGGCGCGGTCGTAGAAGTGCGTCTGGCCGGAGCCGCTTCTGTCGAACGAGTTCCCGGCGAAGAGCGAATTGGCGCAGACGGTCAGGTAGGCGAGCGGGCCGTCGAGCGTCCTGCAGTCCACGACCCGGCAGCGCTGCATCGTCCCGCGATACGCGACCGCGCTCACCGCCGCGCAGTTCGTGACCAGGCAGTCCAGCACGTAGCACGCCGTGAACATCGAGTAGAACGCGGCCCCGCGATGCGCGTCCGTGGAGTCTTCCAGCGAGGATCCCCCTACGAGCGTGAAGCCCTGCACGAAGGAGCCCCTGGAGCTCAGGTAGACGCAGCGCGTCTGCTCCCCGCCGACGATCGACGCCGCCTGGCTTCCGGCGCTCGAGACGAAGCCGACCGCCTTCCCGCCGTCGGAGAGCCGGCTCGCGACCGTGCCGGACGCGGCTGTCCCGGAGTCGTACGTCCCGGGCGCGACCATGACGAGCGTCCAGTCCCCCGTCACCGCCGCCGACGCGCCCGCCAGGGTCCTCTTCGGGCCTGCCGTGCCGGAGACGTGCGCGGCGCTCGTGCCGTCCCAGTCGTCGCTGCCGTTCGCGGCGTCCACGTAGACGACGCCCTCCGCCTCGCGCACCTTCAGCGAGATCGCCTCGGACGCGGCGGGGGTCGCGAAGACGCGCACGTAGCCGTCCAGGAGCGGAATGCGCATGTCGCTGCCCTCTGCCTCCGAGTAGACCCCGTACAGCCGCGCCCCCTCGGCGAGCGTGGGCTTCACCTTCAGCGTCTGCGCAGGGTCGGTGAAGTGGTGGGAGGCGTACTTGTTGATCGCGCCGTCGTTCCAGGCGTACTGCGACCCGAAGTCCACGAGGCCGCCCGCCGGCGCGACGGACGACTGGTAGCACCCCGCGTTGACCGCGCCGCTCGCCGGGAGCGCCGCGCCGTCCAGGTCGAGATGCGCGCGTCCCTCCGGCAGCTCGACGCTCGCGAGATACGCCGCGTCGCCGCGGCCGACCGCCGCGCTCCCCGCGACGGGCCGCCCGTCCCCGAACGCCGACGACACGCACTGCCCGAGCGGCGCGTTCGTCACGGAGGCGGAGTCCGCCGAGGCGAAGAAGCCCGCCCTCTCCGCGACCGTCGCATGGCACTCGGAGCTGCCCGCGGCGCTCGCCTTCGAGAAGCCGTTCAGCCCCTCGTGGTTCCCCGCGAACACGCAGTTGTAGACCTTCGCGTCGGCGCTCGCCAGCAGGGCGGCGCCGCCGCGGTTGCCGACCACCGTGGTGTTGACGAGCGTGGAGGCGTAGCTCATCGTCGCGCCGCCGTGGTTTCCGGCGACCAGGCAGTTCGAGAAGTCGCTCGCGTTCGCCGCCGCGCCGTAGTTGCCGTCCTCAAGCGAGTTGCCGGCCACCCGGCAGCGGATGAGGCGGCACTGGTTCGCGCCGCCGCCTCTGGAATATGCGACGTTGTTCGAGACTGCGCAGCCGTAGAGGATCACGCCCACCGCGCCGCCGCCGCGGTCCTCGCTGCTGCTCCCGGCGGCGTTCGAAGAGCGCCCGTCCCGGATCGTGAAGCCCTCGACCACCACGTTCATGCTGACGCCGCCGGCCATTACGCAGCGCACGGCCGCGGGCCCGCATCCGCCGTTCGGGTCCGGGGCGCCGACGATGTGCGTCGCCTCCATGCCGTCGCGGGAACGGATCGTGACGTTCCTCCGCGTCACGCTCACGCGGTTCGTGTGCGCGTGCTTCGTCGCGGAGAAGGGCCTCCCGCCCTGGTCGTAGACGCCGGGGAGGGCCGTCACCACGTTCCCGCCGTCGTCCGCCACCAGGTCTACCGCCGCCTGCAGGGTCCTCTTCGGGCCCGTCGTGCCGGAGACGTGCGCGGCGCACGTGCCGTCCCAGTCGTCGCTGCCGTTCACGGCGTCGACGAAGTACTCGGCCGCCGGGGCGCCCGCCGCCGCGATGGACGCCGCCAGGGCGCACAGTGCTCTCGTTGTGCTCTTCATCGTCTGCTCCTTTCGTCTTCCGCGCTTTCGCGCTCCTATGAATTCCCTCTTCTGCGCTCGTCGAGCGCGCGGGCGAGGCCCTCGCCCATCGCCACGGCGGCGCCGGTCACGCGGTAGCTCGCCTGCGCGACGAAGCTCCCGGAGATGCACCGCCCGACCATGCAGAGGTTCTCCAGGTCCGCCGACTGGCACGCCCGGAGGGGGATCTGGTAGGGGAGCGGCTCGCCGCCCCTCGCCCGGTAGCGCTCGGGGATCACCTCGCCGCCCCGCTGGTCGCTCCTGCGCGGCGCGTGAACGTCCGCGCAGAACCCGCACTCCGCGATCGCGTCCCCGAACCGCGCGCCGCCCAGCACGTCCTCCGCCGTGAGGCGGTAGCGGCCGCGGATGCGCCGCGCGCCGCGGTGGCCGATCTGCTCGGCCGTCGCGACGAGGCGGAAGCCCCGCCAGGCGGCCCCGCCCCTCTCGCCGAGCGCGAGCGCCATCCCCATCAGCTCGCGGCGCGCGCGCGCGGTCGCCGCCGTGATCGCCGCCGCGTCGTCCACCGGCACCTCGTACTCGTGGTTGGCCATCACGGCGAAGAGGCCGCGCCGGATCCGGAAGAGCGTGGGCGCGGAATAGCTCGGCTCGACGCCGACGCGGCGCAGCTCCTCGAGGAAGAGCTTCTTCGCGTTCCACTTCGGGGCGCCGTCCGGCCCGAAGGACGAGGGGTCGTTCACCGTCCACCGAGCGAGCGCCGCGTCGTCGTCCGCAATCGCGAGCGCGACGAGCGACGCCGGCTGGTCCGGCTCGCCCGGCAGGTCGCCGCCGCGCTCGAACGAGCAGCCCGCGCGCGCGGCGAGGTCGCCGTCGCCGGTCGCGTCCACGAAGAGCGGGGCCTCCCAGCGCTCGCGCCCGCTCTTGGACTCCGTCACGGCCGCGACGACGCGCCCGCCGCGCACGTCCGCCGCGACGACGGACGTGTGGAGCTGGAAGTCGACGCCGGCCTCGCGGCAGAGCTCCTCGCACACGAACTTCATGTACTCCGGCTCGTAGATGTAGTTCGAGTCCATGAGCAAGGCCCGGCGCGCGGCGCGCGCCCCGAGCGCGTCGAGCCGGCGCGTGATCTCGAGCGCGAGCGGGCTGCGGGCGAAGTCGATGAGGCACGAGAGAAGCCCCGCCGTCCAGATTCCGCCCAGGCATCCGTGCGCCTCCAGGAGCTTCACGCGCCATCCGCGGCGCGCGAACGACACCGCCGCCGAAAGCCCGGCGGGGCCTCCGCCGGCGACGACCACGTCGTAGCCGGCGCGCGAGCGGACGGCAGGAGCGCCGCCCGGAGCGGCGCCAGGCGCCGGCGCGAAAGGAAGCGCCCCGGCGGAGAGGAGAAAGCTGCGGCGGTCGATCTTCATCGGGCGGACCTCATTTCCTGAACTGCCCCAGGGGCGTGACGAGCACGGAGACCTGCCCGGGGCGCACGGTGTACGTGCAGACGACGTAGCTGTCCCGCACGGCGAAGTTCGGGTGCGGGTCGGGGTGGATCTTGGAGGGCCTCTCCGGCGTCGCGAGCTCGGGCGAGCACGTGTAGATCCAGCTCGTCCTCTTCGTCTCGCGGTCGTAGAGGCCGACCTTCCAGGACTGCCCGCGGAAGACGCGCTTCCCCGCCGACTGGTCGAACACGAGATAGCGCCCGTCGTCGGATAGCTCGCAGTGCACCGCGACGTTGTCCTTCATCAGCACCTCCTGGCGGCCGGTGTCGATGTTGTGCAGGATCACGCCGTTCGCGTAGGAGCACCAGTAGATGCCGGAGCCGTCGTGCGTCCACTCCGTGTGCACCACGTGCACGGGGGGCTTCCCGCCCGGCGGCACCTGCCCGACGATCAGCTCGGCGGAGCCGGGCCTCACGAGGAGAAGGCGGCGGCAGACGCCGTCCTTCGCGCAGCTGTGCACCGGCTCGAGCCTCTCCCAGTAGGGCTCCAGCGCGAGGGCGACGTCGGGGCGGACGGGATTGACCGCCCCGTGGCGCACGACGTACCTGTTGCGGTACCACTCCCTGAACTCGCCCGTGGCGACGTCCACCACGCCCAGCACGGAGAGCATCTCGCGGTCCTTCTTCTCGGGCGCGTCCTTCACGCGCACCTGGCAGTCGAGGAAGAAGCCGCGCTTGTCCGACGTGCGCGTGAGGTGCGTGTAGCAGGAGTCGACCGCGACGCCCATCTCCTCGATGGCCCTGGGGAACGGGCACACCCTGACGGGCTTCCGCATGTCCGCGCGCAGGTCGCGCCTGAAGATGCCCCTGTCGTCGCTCGTGCGGTCTATGTAGTAGACCTCCGCCGTCTCGACGTCCAGGTAGGGCGACGAGGTGGAGGCGCAGAAGTCGTCGAGCACCGTCACCTCGTCCGTGAGGAAGTCGAGCACGGCCAGGTGCTTCTGGCGCCGGGCGACGCCCTTCTCCGTCTCCGCGGGGAGCGCGAGGAAGAGGAGGAAGCGGCCGTCGTCCGTCATGGCCTTCTGCGTGTAGTAGAGGGACTGCTGGTTCGGCGCGACGGAGCCCGGCTTCAGGAGGTACGAGACCGCGCCCGAGCCCGGGTCGACGAACCGCTCGAAGTGCCGGGACGTCTCGGGCGTCTTCATCGACGCCCCCGCCACCATGGCGAACATCGCCACCGCCTGCATTGTCATTGCCTTTTCCTCCTCTTCGCTTTCACTTCTCGAGCAGGGCGTTGCACACCCACATGAGCGCCGCCTGCCCGTAGGGCGCCCCGTTCACGCGGGGCCGCTCGAGATAGTGGCTTCTGTCGTTCTTCTTGACGGTGCCCTCGCAGACGCCCGCGAGGTTCGCGCGCGCGTCGAGCCTCGCGACGAGCGCGAGGTAGGCCTTCCGCGCGGCGGGGGCGTAGGCGGCGGCGTCCAGCACGCCCCTCCTCACGCCCGAGGCGATGGCGAACGCGAACATCGCGGACCCCGAGGTCTCGTCCCACGACCCGGGGTCGTCCACGAGCTGCCCCCAGAGCCCGTTCGGACGCTGCCACTTCAGGAGCGCGCGCATCATCCGCTCGTATCCTGCGCGCACCGCCGGATAGTCGGGGTTCGCCGCCGGCAGGCCCTTCATGACGAGCGCGAGCCCGCCGGCGACCCATCCGTCCCCGCGGCCCCACACGAACGGCACGGACGGCGCGTGGTCGAAGAGCCCGTCCGGACGCTGGAGCCTGCGGACGTAGAGCGCGAGCTCCCTGGCGGCGCGGTCCAGGTACTTCGGGTCCTTCGTCGCGCGCCAGGCCTGCACCTGGAGGAACGTGATCATGTACATGTCGTCGATCCAGAAGCGCGTCTCGGGCGTGTAGCCGGCCTCGAAGAGGCGCCGCTGCTCGTCGAGCGGCAGGTTCTGCTTCGAGCGGGTCGTCCGCTCGCCCGGGGCGGACCACTGGAGGTCCGCGTAGCGGAGGCCCTGGGCCAGGGCCCTCCCGTCCCCCGTGAGGCATGCGACCTCGAGCGGCAGGGCGCCGTAGATCGAGTCGTCCACGTGGCCGGGCTCCGGCGCCAGGGAGGCCTTCTCGCCGTCGAGGTACGGACGGAACCTCTCGAGGAGGCGGCGCTCGAGGTCCCTGTTCCCGGAGAGGCGAGCGCAGTCGAGCCCGTGCGCCCAGAGGGACGCCACGCAGTACATCACCTTCCTCCCGCCGCCGTAGCTGCCACGCGCCGTGTCGCATCCGACGGGCTTGTACGCCTCCGGGAGCGTGGAGAGGAACTGTTCGGAGAGCCGGGCGCTCACGAGGGCGGGGTCGGCGGCGGCGGGCCAGTCGACAAGAGAGTCCGTCCCCGCGGCCAGGGCCGCGAACGAGGAAGCGCACACGGCGCAGAGCGCTGCGCGCGCGACAAGCCGACCAATCTCACTGTCCTTCATGAGCACCCCCCAATGGCCTTTTGCGGTCTCTCTGGATTGCTTCACTTGACAACCCTAAAGAATCCCATCGCATCCGGCGACGACATCTGCGCAGACTCAAGGTCTGGATTCCACAGCAGAAGCTCCCGTTCCTTCGCCGGCTGCCGAACGTTCGCCGCCCGGCCAAGATTGAAGTACCACTTCGAGTCGACGCCCCCCCTGGCGCCGAGAGACGAATACGGCACCGACACATAGCTGAGCCACTTTCCGTCCCTTCGGATGTTGCGTATGCGCCACGCGCCGTTCCACACCGGGTCCTCCTTCCCGAAGAGCGGATCAAGCGGATCTGTGATGAGGCCGACAGCGGCGTCGTAAGGCTTCGAGTCGCCCGGATTCCAGATCATGTGGTAGCAGACGGATCGAGACCCGTTTGGCGCGATGGTAAGGTCATAGGACTCGTCTGCCCAGCACTTGCCGTCCTGTTCGGCGAATGACATCGTCTTCCGGTCGTCAGGAAGATCCGACTCCACCGCGAGGTAGAGCTCCCCTTCGCCGGCAAGCATCTTGAATCGCGCCGACGTCTTCGTCCTTTCGCCCTGTATGCCGCCCAGGCAGTGCCACCTGGCATTCGCCCACGCCCCCGACTCCAGGTCGCCGAACCCCGGCTCGGCGTCGGTGAAGCGGACGGTCATCGTCTTTCGGCTTGCCCCCGGCAAGGCGTCGGAATTGCGCAGCGCCTGCGTCTGCCACGAGAGCGGCGCGCCGATCGTCGCGCGCAGCCGCCCGTTGGTCCTCACAATGGACTTGCTCTTCTCGTTTCCGAAGAACTTGACCTCCGGCCATCCGGGGAACGGCTTCATCCTGCCATTCTCGTCGTAGATCGAGTCTATGAACGCATTGCGCACGTCGATCTCGTCGAGGAGCGGCAGGAGCGTCGTCTTCGAGGGAAGGCAGCGGTAGGCGTAGTAGAGATGCGCTATGCGGCCAAGGTTGGCGGCGTAGTCGAACTCCTTCCTCACGAGCTCGAGGCGCTTGCGGATCTTCGCGTCCTTCACCTTCGCCTCTGCGGCGCGGAGCTCGCCATCCATGCGCGAAATGACGTCCGGCGCATAGACGAACGCGATCCAGTCGAGCGCGTTTGCAGGCTTCGCATCGGCGAGATCGCCCTTCTTCTCCGCCCACGCCCCCGTGTCGTTCAGGCCCTCCCAGGCATTGACGCCCCGCAGGCGCTTGTCGAGCGCGTCGTGGAATCGGCGCATCTCTGCGGACGCAGGCCCGTATGCGCGGCGGCAATACTCTTCGACGCAGGCGTTTATGTCAAGATCCGGATTCGCTATCGCGTGGTTGAACACCCAGTTCGCCGGCCCTTCCATGCCCATCAGCTCCCCATACCCGCAGCGGTACAGTCCATGCACACGGTTGCGAAGCAGCATCTTCACGAACTCCACGCTCTGATGATAGCTCCTTTTCGCGGTAAACCCCATCCACGGATAGTTCCCCCAGAGATAGACGTATGCGGTAAAGCCGCCAGGCACGTCTATCTCGCGCCATCTCGCAAACTGCGCGTCGCTTACGTGTGCGACCTCCACGACCACGTTGTCAGGGAATTTCCTGACGTTCTTCGGAGGGTTGAACGTAGCCGAATAGCTGAGTATCCAGACCTTCTTGCCGGGGCGCAGGCTGGCGATTCGCTCGGCTATGCGCAGGTGGTACGCCCATATCTTCTCGCCGATGCGCTCGGCGTTGCCGGCCCCGCCCGACATCCCGCACCTTTCGCATTCGCAGAAGTTCCAGCCGTCCATCTGCGCGAGCTGGACCACGTCCGCGCCGGAATCGTAGCACTCCAGCATCTTGGCGACGATCAGCTCCTCGACGGCGGGATTTGATATGCACAGCGAGCCGCTGTGGCCGCCCGTGCCGTAGATGCGCCGCCCACCGACAAGGGCAAAATACTCCGGATGCTCCCGGAACAGCTCTGGCGTGACCACATATGGCCAGAGATGCCCGCCGAACGAATGGTACGTGCCCCGGTACGTCGTTCCGTTCGCGAGCGAATAGAGCATGCCGTACTGGGGCGCGCTGCAGAAGTCAAAGGGCGGGACCTCTTTCGAGAATGTGCCGTCGGGCAATTCGGCACGTTCAATCTTAGGCACGTCCGTGCCAATCCGCCCCGGCATCAGGAACCTTACGCCGAGGACGTCGTTCATGAACCTCGTGACCGCCTTTGCGCTGGGGAGATACATCTGCGTCCAGTTCCGCTTTCGCTTGTCTATGCATCCGCTGCGGTCGTTCCCAAAGCAGTATATTGCGCCATCCCTTTCGGCGTAGGCATTGTCCATCGCCTTGTAGTCCGAGAGGTCAAACCCTGCGGCGACGGCAAAGTCACGCCCGATGAATATGCGCCTGGGGACAACCTCGCCGCCGATCGCTATCGGCAGCTCCAGTCCAGAGCCCTCGCACAAGGCCCATCTGAGCTCTTCCGCCATCTCCTTGAGGGCTTGCTGCACGCCCGTCTTGTCTGGCGGCGGGACAACGATCTGCCATGTGCCGTCAATTGTCACGGCCATAGCCTGCAGAGACGCAGAAAAAGCAAGCGCTGTCAGCCATTTCACCATCTGGATGCTCCCTACCGTAATTTGAGACCTAAACAAGACCGCCCAAGATTCAACCGAGGGACAATGTATCACATACGGGCGTCCCCTGCAAGGAAATTCTGTTTTTTTGGGGGGGGTAATTGCCAAAAACTACACTTCGTGCATATTTCCTGCAATTACATCGTTCCTATTTAGGTCTGACCTAAACAAGAACGCTACCGCTGGCATCCCATCGCGTCGATCGTCACGACGCGCCCCTCGACGTCGAGGAGG
>CAVERN010000051.1:0-10748 GCA_963618095.1 bacterium
CTACCATGGTCATGGCGGGCGTCACGTGGTAGGGCGCGACGTCCTCGGCGCGCCGCAATGCCCGAAACTTCGCGGTCTTGCTGGAACGATTGGCGATTTTAAATCCTACCTCTCAAAAGCATGTGGTATTCGATTCCAATCGAATTTCTTTGACACGCGGATTCGCGATGATGCGCATTATGCCGAAAAATGGCGTTACATCGTCAAGAATCCCGTTGTGCGCGGATTGGTTGCCACGCCTCGTGAATGGCCGCATTCGATTGCGTTCAGCCGACAGACGGGAGAAGAGTTGCCCCATCGGTAGGGCGCGACGTCCTCGGCGCGCCGCAACGCCGCCCCGCAACCGCACGGGCGGCCGGGGACGTCCGCCCCTACCGCGTTACCCTGCGGGCGGCCGGGGACGTCCGCCCCTACCGCGTTACCCTGCGGGCGGCCGAGGACGTCCGCCCCTACCTGTTGCCGCACTTGGCATGAAATCTGCTACCGCTCTTGGTAATGGCTCTTCATCTCATAAGGCCCGGGGGCAGGCGGCGGTCGATCGGCGAGATCAAGGCGATTTCGGACGCCGCCGAGCGCGTGCTGGCGGCGGCGGAGTACTTCTCCATGCCGCCGATGGCCGTTCCCGCAACCTTCGTCCCCGACGAGCCGCTTCTGTGCGGCAAGGGCATAGACTTCTGGATGAAGGCCAAGGCCCTGCCGCTGTGCAGGACGGCCTCGCGCCTGACGATCGCGTTCGCCGATCCGTTCGACCTGCCCTCGCGCGAGGAGGTGGTGCGCGTCGCGGGCGGCAGCGTGTGGAGCGTGGTGGCGGCGGAGGGCGATGTCGCGGACGCCCTGGGGCGGGTGAAGGCGAAGGAGGACGCCGCCAACCCCGCGCTCGCCCTCGAGAACATCATGCGCGGGCAGGAGGCGGACGTCGAGGTCTCCGCCGTGGACACCGGCAAGGCGGACGAGTTCGACGCCTCGCTCGACGCCGCCGGGGAGGCGCCCGTCATCCGCATGGTGAACTCGATGATGATCGAGGCGCTGAAGACGAAGGCCTCCGACATCCACTTCGAGGCGATGGAGAAGACCTCCCGCCTCAGGTACCGCATCGACGGCGCGCTCGTGGAGCGTCCCGCCCCGCCGAAGTCCCTGCACAACGCGGTCGTCTCGCGGATAAAGATCATGTCCAACCTCGACATCGCCGAGCGCCGGAGGCCGCAGGACGGCCGCTTCAAGATACGCGCGCTCAAGAAGGAGGTGGACGTGCGCGTGTCGATCCTCCCCACGGTGCACGGGGAGAAGGTGGTGATGCGCATCCTCGACAAGGCGAACCTCGCGCCGGGGCTCTCGTCCCTGGGCCTTGACGAGTACGCCTACAAGGCGATGAAGTTCGCGATCGACCAGCCCCACGGCATCATCCTCGTCACGGGGCCCACGGGGTCCGGCAAGACGACCACTCTCTACTCGTGCCTCCAGGACCTGAACAGGGGCGACGTGAACATCGTGACGGCGGAGGACCCGGTGGAGTACGAGCTCGCCGGCGTGAACCAGTGCCACGTGAACGTCGCGCAGGGGCTGACGTTCGCGGGCATCCTGCGCTCCGTACTGCGCCAGGACCCCGACATCGTGCTCGTCGGCGAAATCCGCGACGGCGAGACGGCGGACATCGCGGTGAAGGCGGCGCTCACGGGCCACCTCGTGCTTTCGACGCTGCACACGAACGACGCGTGCGGCGTCGTCGCGCGCCTCTTCGACATGGGCATACAGCCCTTCATGCTCGCGAGCTCGCTCATCCTCGCGCAGGCGCAGCGCCTCTTCCGCCGGCTCTGTCCGTACTGCCGCAGGCCGGTGGAGGTGGACCGGGAGCTCCTTGCGGCGAACCGGGTGGACCCCGCGCCGTTCGAGGGCGTGGAGATATTCGGCCCCGTGGGCTGCGACAAGTGCCACGGCACGGGCTACAAGGGCCGGGGCGCGATGATGGAGGTGCTGCCGATCTCCACGAAGATCCGCAGCATCATCGAGAAGGGCGGCAACGCCGAGCTCCTGCGCCAGGCCGCGCTGGAGGAGGGGATGGTCACGCTGAAGGACGCCGGCATGATGAAGGTGCGCGCCGGCCTGACGTCGCTCGAGGCCGCCTTCGCCGTCACGGGAGGGGAGTAGGGAAGTGGGCAAGGCGAGGACAGAGGGCGCGAAGGTCGTCGGCGCGAAGAAGATCCGCGCCAAGGAGCTCGTGCCGTTCACGAAGCAGCTCGCGGCGATGACCGACGCGGGGATGTCGATACTCGCGACCATGCAGACCCTGGAGGAGCAGTGCGAGAACCGCGAGTTCAAGAAGCTGCTCGGAGACCTCCTCACCACGATCGAGAGCGGCGACCCGATCTCGAAGGGGCTTGCGAAGTACCCGTCGGTGTTCGACGAGATGTACGTGAACATGGCGTTCGCCGGCGAGCAGTCCGGCCGGTTCGCGCCGATCATGAAGCGCCTGGCGAGCATCCTGCAGAGCTCCGCCCGGCTGAGGCGCAAGGTCAAGAGCGCGATGACGTACCCAACGGTGATCATGTCCATCGCCCTTCTCCTCTGCTGGGGACTCATCCAGTTCGTGGTGCCGACGTTCGCCGAGATGTTCTCGGGCTCGGGTCACAAGCTCCCGGGCCTCACGCAGTCGCTCGTGGACATCTCCGACTTCACGAAGGCGTGGTGGTACGTGATCGTGCCGTGCGTCGCCGCGGCGGTGTGGACGTTCCTCAGGTGGAAGAGGACGGAGCGTGGGCACTACGCCTTCGACGAGTTCATGCTCAGGATGCCGGTGTTCGGGCAGCTCAACCTCAAGTCCTCCATCGGCCGCTTCGCGCGGCTCCTCTCGCAGATGCTCGGCGCCGGCGTGCCGATCCTGAAGTCGCTGGAGGTGGTGTCGCGCTCGCTCGGGAACCGCGCGCTGGAGAGGTCCGTGAACCTGGCGCGACAGGAGGTGGAGCAGGGCAACCAGCTCAACACCGCGCTCACGGGCAAGCCGTACATGCCGATAATACTCGTGAGGATGATCGCCGCCGGAGAGAAGGCCGGGCGCGTTGAGGACATGCTCGACTCCGTGGCGGACGCGTACGACGAGGAGGTGGAGACGCTCCTCTCCACGCTCACGTCCCTGATGGAGCCGTTCCTGATGGTGTTTCTCGGCAGCATCATCGGCACGGTCGTGATCGCGATGTTCCTGCCGATCTTCAACATGGGCTCGCTCGCGCACTAGAGGGATGGGAGGGGTCATGTCAAACGAGGAAGAGAGGAAGCTGTCGAGAAGGCTCGTGCTCGCCGAGATCCGGGCGGAGCGCTCGAAGGTGGTGATGGAGTCCCTCGCCGGGTTCTGCCACGCGCTCGGCCAGCCGGCGACGGTGATCCTGAGCTCGGTGGAGCTGCTGAGGATGGAGGGCATCGACGAGAAGACCAGGGGCGACGTGCTCTCCATGTGCTACGAGGCGGCGATCGAGATCAAGTCGCTCCTCGCCCAGATGAAGGAGAAGCGCGAGTACGCCAACGAGGCGTATCTCGCGGCGAACGAGGCGGCCGGCAACATGATATCGCTCAAGGAGTGGCGCGAGAAGCAGGCGCCGCAGTTCACGTGGGAGAGCGCCGGGCTGAGGGAGGCGAAGTGATGGCCGAGACCAAGCCGAAGTTCGACGCCAGGCTCAAGGAGGGCATCGCCTACTTCGAGGAGATGCTCCGCGTGATGCCCGACGACCGGACGACGCTCGAGTTCCTCGCCGTCGCGTATCCGCAGCTCGGCGAGACGGAGAAGGCGGAGGGGGCGCTCGCCTCCCTCGCCCGCGTCCTGCTGAAGGAGGGCGACGTGGAGAGCGCCGCCGCGCTGCTGCCGCGCCTGGAGGCCTGCTCCCTCGCGGAGGCCAAGGCCCTGGCGATCCGCGTGCGCGTGGCGGCGGCGCCGCGGCCGGACCTCTCCCCCGAGACGCCCGCGCCGCAGGGGGGCGCCGCGTTCGCGGCCGCCGTGGAGCGCGAGGCCGCGCTCGCCGAGCAGCTCGGCGAGGCGGCGGTCGCGGAGCGCCTGCGCGCCATGCCGCCGCCGAACCGTCCGTTCCTCGTATCCGCCCTCGCCGAGATCGCCAGGGACAGCCTGGAGTCGTGCGGGAAGGCGATCGCGTCCCTGGCGGACAGGTACGGCACTCCCCCGGTCCCGCTTGAGGCGTTCGACCCGGACCGCGCACTCGCCGGCCGCCTGCCGGACGGCCTGGCCGTGACCCGCGGCATCGTGCCGTTCGCGCGCCTCGGCGGCGAGGCGCTCGTCGCCACGCTCTCGCCGAACGACGCGGACCTGCGCCGCCGCGTGGGCGAGGCGCTCGGGATGAAGGTGCGCTTCTACCTCGCCGAGCCGGGCTCCGTGGAGGCGGCGCTGGAGAGGCTGTTCCCGCAGGAGGATGGGGGGTGACGTCTTGCGCGGCGGGTTCACACTGCTCGAATGCGCCCTGGCCGGAGCGCTTCTCTGCATCACCTCCCTCGCCCTCCTGGGGGGCGTGAGCGTCGCCACCCGCATCGCGGACGACAACGCCCGCCTCCTCGCCGCGGACGCCGTCGCCTGGGACGCGGTGTGGACGGTCTTCAACGAGAGCTACGGCGACATAGAGGTCGGGACGAACACGGTGAGGCTCGCGGAGGCTGCCGCGCCGTCGCTGTACCTCGGGGAGGACGGCATGGCGGAGCTGACGGTCGTGGTCGACGAGCTGCTCATGCGTACCACGGTCGCGGGCCGGGCCTCCACCTATCCGATGAAGTGCATCCGCGCGGACGTCGCGTGGGGCCCGCCCGGGCGCAGGAGGTCGCTCTCCGACTTCCACCACGTGTTCGTCTACCGCTCAAGCCTCAGGAGGACGGCGCCATGAGGTCCCGGCGCGGCTTCACGCTCCTTGAGATGATGCTCGCCTCTGCGGTGTCTGCCGTGGTGGCGGTGGCGCTCGGCACGTTCTTCATCGGCGTGCACCGGCTCGTGAGGCAGTCGTCCTCCGTCGCGCAGGCGTCGCTCGACCTGCGCGCGGAGCGCGACCACCTGCTCTTCCATTCCGTCCACGAGGGCGGCAACGCATACTGGGGCGGGCTCCTCTCCGCGTCGAGGCTCGAGGGCGTCTCGTCGTCCGGGGTCCGCTACACGGCGACTGGCGTCGACAGAAGCTCCGGACACCCGATGAGCCGCAGCGGGCAGTCGTACCCGAACTCGGTCGCCGCCCATGCGGACGTGGGCGTCGGCTTCGCGGACGGCGACGTGCGGCGGCGGAACCTCTACGCGATCAGGCTCACCCGGACCGTCGGGAAGGAGACGCTGGCCGAGCGCGTGGTCGTGCCGATCTTCGGGCTGGAGCAGAGGAAGGGTACGCCCGCGAGCGACGTATTCTACGATGGGATTTCGGACTGATGAGACGCGCAGGACATAGAGGGGGCTACGCCCTGCCGGTCGCGATCTTCATGCTCGTGCTGGCGGGCGCCGTGGTCGCCACTGCCTTCTCCTTCGTCTCTGGCGCGGCGCGGCAGACGCGCGTGTACCTCGCCCGGAACAGGTGCCGCTTCGCGGCGCAGAGCGCGGTCGAGCAGGCGAAGGCGAAGATCCAGAAGGGCTTCTCGTCGTACGCCGGCGGGAGCAGCGCGGCGTCCGTCAAGATCGATCCGCGACAGGCCGAGGTGTACGACTGGTTCGACAGCGTCTCCGGCGACCGCAGGACGATCGGCAGGGGCGGCAAGACGGTTACGCTCTCCGACCAGACGAACTCGGTCAACGGCTGCCGGATCTACGTGGCGATAGGCAGGCACGTCGAGCACGCGAGCAACAGCTCCGTCGCGATCGTCCCGATCGTCGCCACGGCGCTGTACAGGTACCCGGACGGGCTGTGCGTGTCGTCCACGATCCAGGAGCGCGTGATCTTCGGCACGGGGCAGAGCCGGGTCTTCGACTACGCCTACTTCGTGAACAACTACGGCTGGATGAACGGCTCCACGATCACGATCAACGGCGACATGCGCGCGAACGGCGACGTGAGCCTCTCCCAGTCCACGGTGAACGGCTACATCTACGCGGCGGCGAACGACGAGCTCAACGTGAACGGCGCGGTGACGCTTTCCGGGGACCCGAAGATCAAGAGCCAGTCCGCGTACCGCAGCTCCGCCGGGAGCCGGGCGCGCCCGGACAGGGAGGACTACAACACCTCGAAGTCGTTCGACGCGCCGGAGTCCGGCGGAATCATCACGGCCCGCAAGATCGAGAGCGTGACGGACTCGCAGGGGAACGAGGTGAGCGTGGTGGTGGAGCCCGGGACGCGCGGCGCCTCGGGGGAGCTGATCGTCAACGAGGAGTCCGACTCCCTGCCGATGCCGTTCGTCTCGGAGCTCGAGAACTACGTCGCGTACGCGCAGGAGAAGCAGGGCAGGCTGACCTACCCCGGATACACGTACACCGACTCGCTCGGGGCGAGCAGGACCGTCTCGGGCGGCACGGTATACGCCCACTATTCCGGCGCGGGCCCCTCGGGCGAGGCGGGCGGCGCCGACCAGGGGGCGCTGATGCTCGTGGGGACGCGCTCCGACCCGATCGTCATCGACGGCCCGGTGGTCGTCGATTCGGACGTGATCATAAAGGGCTACGTGAAGGGGCAGGGCACGATCTACTCCGGGCGCAACATCCACATCGTGGGCGACATCCAGTACGTGAACGCGCCGAGCTGGAGGCATCCGGACGGCGACGACGCGTCGGTTGAGGCGGACAACGCGAAGAGGGACATGCTCGGGCTAGTGGCAAAGGGCAACGTGGTCGTCGGCGACAGCACGTCCTCCTCCTGGCACACCCTGGTCGACAAGTACATCAAGTCCACCTCCAGCTCGTCCGTGGTGCACAGCTACGTCTGCGACGCGAGCGACGCGAACATCGGCTATCCGTCGACCTTCGCCGGGGACTACACGGCGGTGGAGAAGGTGGGCTCCCTCTCCTCGGAGCTCGCCGCGAAGGCGCCGGGCGGCTACGAGTCGGCGTCCGGGCAGTTCGGCAAGCTGCGCCTCGTCACGACGCAGCTCGACACGTACAAGGACGTGCCCGTGTACAACTGGTGGGGGCAGGGCACGAAGAGGGTCTACGACACGGTCACGGAGCTGAAGGCGTCCTACGACCGCCGCTACTACGAGACGGTCTGCGACGACGCGCTCCTGTCGCAGTTCGCGGACTCCACCGTCACGCAGATCGACGCGATCATGTACAACAACCACGGCACGTTCGGGACGCTCGGGGGGAACAGCCGCTACTCGAGCTACGGCGGGTACGTGAACGTGAACGGCTCGCTCGTCTGCCGCGACGAGGCGCTCATCTACATGGCGAACGGGCTCCGCTTCAACTGGGACTTCCGCCTGCGCAGCGAGGACAGCACGGAGCGCGGGATCGGCCTCCCGGTGGGGCCGCAGGAGCCGTACACGTACGGATGGATGGAGGTGCCGGACTCGCTGAACCCGGCCTTCAGCGCGCCGGAGGACGTGGAGGAGGTGTACTGATGATCGACGCCTCGATAGACCCCGAATACGCCGCGATCGTGCGCGAGCGGGCCCGCCGCGAGGCGGCGGAGCGTCCGCAGTCCTGGCGGCGCGCCGTGCCGGCGGGCGCGCTCGCGGAGCTGCCGCCGATGCCGCCGTCGCTCGCCGTTCGGGGCGGGACGTCCGCCGCCGGGGCCCCCGCCCCGGCCTCCGAGGCGCAGCCTGCCGCGGAGGCGCACGATCCGCTCGTGCATCTGCGCGCGGCGCGCGTGGGGTTCGCGTCGGCGGTTATCCTGGCGTTCTTTCTGGTCTGGATCTGGCAGAGGAGAAGGAGGTAACCATGGCAAACGAGAGTGAAGGCCTGGCGTCCGCCGGGATCAGGGGGCTTGGGGCGTTCGCGCGCGCGGTGCATTCCATCCGCACGCGCTCGGCCCTCGTCACGGGCATGTCGCTGCTGCTGTTCCTCGCGGTATTCTACGTGGCGGGGAGGTGCGTGCTCTCGAACCTCATCGAGGACACGGAGTCGCAGGTGCGCGAGGTCGGCCAGCGCATGGCTGTGCTCATACGGCGCGAGGCCTGCGAGATGCGCGAGAGGTCGCTGAAGGTGCTGGAGAGACCCGGCGCCGGCGAGGCGAGCGCGGGGGATCTGCTGGACGGCTTCGGCGAGCGCTTCTCGTTCGTCGCGCGGTTCGGGGCGGACGGCCGGTTCGTCGAGGGCGTGAGGTCGAGCGCGGCCGACGGCAGCCGCGTCTCGTTCCCGGCGGACGCCTTCTCCGCCTACGAGGACGTGCTTGGCGCCTGGATGCGGGCGGTGCGCTCCGGCGGCGCGGCCAGGGGAGGGGAGGGGGAGGAGGCCGTGGGCATCATGCACCTCGGCACTCTCCTGCACGGCGTGTCCCTCGTGCCGCACCGGGACGGGTACCTGCTCTTCGGCCTGCCGTTCTCGCCGAGGGTGATCTCGGGAAGGGACAGGGAGTGCGCGTTCGCGAACCTGCACGTGAGCGTGGTCGGCGCGGAGGAGTCCTGCCGTCACCGTCCCGCCGGGCGGGGCGTGTCCAGGAGCGACGCGCGCTCGCGCTACGGCATCTCGCCGCTATTCACTGAGGCGATAGCGGACGTCGCGTCCGGGCTGTCGTTCTGGAACTTCCGCCAGAACCCGCTCGACGCGGTGTTCGTGCTGCGGGACATCTCCGGGAACGCGGTGTCCGTCGTCTCGATCTCGCTGCCCGAGGTGTTCCTCGGAGCCACGCGCATGGCGGTGTGGCAGCTGGCCTTCTTCGTCGCGCTCGGGGGGATCATCTTCGTGCTGCCGATCTTCTGGGTGCAGGGGTGGCTGCTGCTCAATCCGCTCACGCGCATGACGCGCGCCATCGCGGACCTTGGCGAGCGCGCGACGGGGGTGGACTGCCCGCGCATCTCCTGGGAGGGCAAGGACGAGTTCGCGCTCCTTGCGGAGTCCGTGAACCGCATGGTCGAGACGATCGCGGCGAAGACGGTCATGCTCGCGAACGTGGAGTCGCGCCACCAGGCGCTGATCGACGGCGTGCCGGACGCGCTGTTCATCTGCGACACGCACGGCCGCCTCGTGTCGATGACGAAGCAGCCGGAGGGCTTCGCGCCCGTGCCGGGCGTCGTGCCGGGCGAGCCGCCGTCCGCCGAGGTCTTCGGCCGCGAGAGCGCCGAGGTGTTCGTCCACGCGGCGGAGGAGGCGAGCCGCACGGGCTCGCTCGGCGTGGTGCGCCTGCACTCGGCCGCGGAGATGGCGGATGGGGCGCGGCACTTCGAGGTGCGCCTGGCGAGGATGGGCCAGCGCTACGTGCTCGCGATCGTGCGCGACGTCACGAGGGAGATCGCCGAGCACGAGCGGCGGGTGGCGGCGGAGGAGCGCGCGCTCGACACCTCCAAGCGCGAGTCGCTCACGAACTTCGCCGCCGGCATCGCGCACGACATGAACAACGTGCTCGCCGTGGTGCAGGGCACGGTGGACGCGGCGGAGGCGGACGAGAACGACGACAAGGCCGCCGCCGTGAGGACGATCCGGGACGCGGTGCGCCGCGGATCGTCGATGATGCGAGAGCTCACGGCGTTCGCCGGCGAGAACAGGATGACGCTCATGCGGACCGCTCCGCAGGTGATCCTCGACGACGTGAGGCAGATCGCGTCGCGGACGGTCGGCGAGAACATCGACCTCACCTTCGAGTCTTCGCCGGGCCTGCCCGACGTGGACGTGGACCTCAACCAGTTCTGGAAGGTGATCTTCAACATCGTCAAGAACGCGGGCGAGGCGATCGGGAAGAACCCCGGCCACATCTCGCTCAGGGCGGTGCCGTTCATGATGACGCCCGCAATGGCGATGTCCTTCCTGTCGGAGAGCCCCCTGCCTGAGGGCAAGGGCGCCCTGTTCGAGGTGATAGACGACGGGCCCGGCATCCCGAGGGACGTGCTGCGGCGCATCTTCGACCCGTATGTGTCGTCGAAGGGGCTCGGGAGAGGCCTGGGCCTCGCGACGGTGCGCACGATCGTCGAGGCGCACGGCGGAGGCATCGAGGTGCTCAGCCACCACGACTGCGGCACGATATTCCGCGTGTACCTGCCGGCGTCGAAGATGCCGGTGCCCGCCGAGACCGCGCCGGAGAGGCCGAAGTCGGCGGAGCTCTCCGGGGACGTGCTGGTCGTGGACGACGACGAGGCGATCCTCAAGACGACGCAGATCCTCTGCAGGGCCATGAAGCTCTCGCCCCACGTGGCCCGCGACCGCCGCGAGGCGCTTGCCGTGATCCGCCGGCGCTCCACCGACCTTCGCGCGATCATCCTCGACGCGCATCTCGGGGAGATCGACACGGTGCGCCTGCTCGGCGCGTTCCGCATAGGCGCGCCGCAGACGCCGATCATCCTGGCGTCCGGCTCGGCGGCCGCGGACATGGAGAAGATGTTCCGCGCACACCCGTACGACGTCTTCCTGCAGAAGCCGTACACGCTTGACGAGCTCAAGCGCGCGCTCCTCTCCGTGCGGCGCGCGTAGGCCGCGGCGCTTCGGGCTATTCGGCCCTGGGCTCGACGCGGACGCGGAAGAAGCGCAGGCCGGCGCGGTTGACCGCGTTCGTGTCGATCCACGTCTCGCCGACGAGGTTCGTCACGCCCTGCACGAAGTAGCTCGCCGCCGCGTTCGTCGGCGCCCACGAGATGACCGGATCGCCGTCCGCCATCTCGATGAAGACCTTGAACACGTCGTCCTTGTTCGTCGGATCCGTCCCGCA
>CAVERN010000052.1:0-10695 GCA_963618095.1 bacterium
GGTCAGCACCTGGCCGAAGCGGGTGCCGCGCGCGGCCCTGAGCACGTAGTAGACCGCGAAGTAGAGTATCAGGATCTGCACGGCGTCGCGCACGAGGTCCCAGCTGAGCCCGTCCAACGTCATTGCTCCTTCTCCAGTCCGAGCATCTCCTCGATGTCGCGCCCGTCCATCGTCTCCCTCTCGAGGAGGGCGGTAGCGAGCCTCTCAAGCCTCTCGCGGTTCTTCCCTATCAGGTCCTCGGCCTTCGCGTACGCCTCGTCCACGAGGCGCTTCACCTCGGCGTCTATGCCCTCGGCGGTCTTCTGCGAGAAGGGCGGCGGCATCGGCTCCGGCGAGAACTGGCTCGGCTCCATGAACGACTGGAAGCCGTAGACGCCGCTCATGCCGTACCTGCATATCATGTCGCGGGCGATCGCGGTGGCCTGGCGTATGTCCTGGGCGGCGCCGGTGGAGACGTCGCCGGTCTTGATGGCCTCCGCTATGCGCCCGCCGCAGCAGATGCACATCTCGTCCAGGAAGTACCCCCTGGTGCGGTTGAGCACGTCCGTCTCCGGGAGCGCCATCGTCGCGCCGAGCGCCCGGCCGCGCGGGATGATCGTCACCTTGTGCAGGGGGTCCGCGTTCGGCAGGAGCAGCTGGAGGAGGGCGTGGCCCGCCTCGTGCCACGCCGTCGTCTCGCGATCCCGGTCCGTGAGGTTCGCCGACTTGCGCTCGCGCCCCCACAGCACCTTGTCGCGCGCCTCCTCGAGCGTCTCCTGCGTCACCCCGGAGAGGCCCTTGCGGACGGCGAGGAGCGCCGCCTCGTTCAGGAGGTTGGCGAGGTCCGCCCCGGAGAAGCCCGGGGTGCCGCGCGCCACGCGGGCGAGGTCGGCGTCTGGCGCGAACTTTATCTTCGCCCCGTGCAGCCTCAGGATGTCCTCGCGCCCCTTGAGGGACGGCAGCTCCACGTATATCTGGCGGTCGAACCTGCCGGGGCGCAGGAGCGCCGGGTCGAGCACGTCCGGACGGTTGGTCGCGGCGATTATGATCACGCCCTCGTTCGCGTCGAAGCCGTCCATCTCGACGAGCATCGCGTTGAGGGTCTGGTCGTTGGAGTGGCCGCCGAGCGCGTTCGCGCCAGTGCGCTTCGCGCCCACGGCGTCGATCTCGTCGATGAAGATGAGGCATGGGGCGGAGCGCTTGCCCTGCTCGAACATGTCGCGCACGCGGCTCGCGCCGACGCCCACGAACATCTCCTCGAAGTCGGACCCCGAGATGGAGAAGAAGGGCACCTTCGCCTCTCCGGCGATCGCCCTGGCGAGGAGCGTCTTCCCCGTGCCGGGCGGCCCCACGAGGAGCACGCCCTTCGGTATCTTGCCGCCGAGCTTCGAGAACTTCGCGGGGGACTTGAGGAACTCCACGATCTCCTGCACCTCCTCCTTGGCCTCGTCCACGCCCGCCACGTCGCTGAACGTCGCCTTCTTCTTGGACCTGTCCTCGTTCAGGAGCTTCGCCTTCGACCTGCCGAACCCGAACGGGCCGCCGGCCCCTCCGACCTTGCGGTAGAAGACGAACCAGAAGAACGCGAGCAGCAGGAGGAAGAACAGCAGCTGCTGCATGAGGGGGCCGATCAGCGGGGCGCGCTCGGTCACGGGGCAGTCGATTCCCTTCTCGACGAGCCAGGCCATCAGCGCCTCGTTCTCGCCGGGCACGAGGCGCACCCGGAACGCGGAGTTCGCGCCGTGGCGGGGCAGGTACTCTCCGCGCAGGCACGTGCTGCCGGAGTCCATGTCGCGCTCGCGCTCGACCTTCGCGACGCGGCGCTCCTCGACCGCGCGCCTGAAGCCCGTGACGGAGAGCTCGTCCACTCCGCCGTCCGCCCCGCCCTGGCCGAGGAACCTCATCGCCACGAACGTGGCCGCCACGACGAGAAGGGCGATCCAGCCGCTTTTCGACGCGCCCGCGTCGACGCCCCTGGGCACGCTCCTGCCGGCGCGCCCGCGCCTTGCGCTCTCTTTTTTCTCTTGAGACATACGGCGGCGGAGTATACCAAAAAAAGGCACGGCGCAAAAGGAGGTTTTGATTGCCCCTACTTTACCGCTTGACGCGACTTGTGCCGAAGTGTATACTCCCCCGTTCATTGAAGCCGCAGAAGGCGAGTGCCGGCGCGGCGGAAAGAAAAAAAGAAGGACGAATCAAGATGGATATCTACTGTGGTAACCTGGCATACGCCACTACCGATGATGGACTGAAGGCCGCTTTCGCGGCGTATGGCGACGTTACCTCTGCCCGCGTGGTGACCGATCGCATGACCGGCCGCTCCAAGGGCTTCGGCTTCGTTGAGATGCCGAACGCGGATCAGGCGACGGCGGCGATAGCCGCGCTCAACGGACAGGAGCTCGACGGGCGCCCGATTCGCGTCAACGAGTCGCAGCCCAAGCCCCACGACGACCGTCGCGGCGGCGGGTTCGGCGGCGGGCGCGGCGGGCGCGGCGGGTTCGGCGGCGGCCGTGGCGGCCGCGACCGCGGCCAGCGCGACACCCGCTGGTGAGATGCCGCATTCAGGCACTTTGAGAAAGCGCGGATACGTCCGCGCTTTTCTGCTATAATGCCGCCCATGAAAACTGCTCTTGTACCGCTTGCGGACGGGTTCGAGGACATCGAGGCCGTTGCGGTCATTGACGTGCTGCGCCGCGGCGGCGTCGAGGTGGTCACCGCCTCCCTCGGCGCGGACAGGCGCGCGGTGTCTGCCCACGGCATCCGCATGGACGCGGACGCCGTCCTCTCCGAGGTGATCGACGACGCCTGGGACGCGATCGTGCTCCCCGGCGGCGGCGAGGGCACGGCGAACCTCCTCGCCTGCGAGGAGCTGGCCGTGCGCCTGCGCCGGCAGAAGTTCGACGACGGGGCGCTGCTCTGCGCGATATGCGCGGCGCCCACGGTGCTCGCCGCCGCGGACGTGCTCGACGAGGAGGACGTGACGTGCTACCCGTCGTGCGCGAAGGACATGGGCCGGCCCGTCTCCAGCGCTCCGGCGATCGCGGACGGGCAGATCGTCACCGGCATGGGCCCGGGCGCCGCCATCACGTTCGCGCTTGCGGTGCTGGCGAATCTTGTGGACGAGGAGACCGCGCACGCCGTCGCGGCCGGGATGGTGACCGCGCTATGAGACAGGCGGCGATGGCTTTTCTCGCCCTGGTCGGGGCCGCGGCCCTCGTGGCCGGAGGGATCGCGCTCTGGCGGAACAGGCCCGACCGCCCCGCGGTCGAGGTGAACGGCAGGGTGCTCACCGACCGCGAGCTCACGTGGCGGGCGCAGACCCTGATCGACGACGCCAGGCGCATGGAGGGCCTGGTGATACCCGAGCGCCGCAGGGACGAGGCCCTGAGGCACTACCGGCGCATGGCGGCGAAGATGTGGATCGTGAAGGAGGTCCTGCTCGCCGCCGCCGTCGAGTCCGGCACGAAGGTCGGCGCGAACGACGAGAAGGCCTCCCTCTCCAAGCTCGCGGCGCAGCTGCGCCCGCGCGGCATCACGCCCGAGCAGTTCTTCAGGGAGGGCCCGATGCCCGAGGAGATGAAGCGCACGGAGTTCAAGGAGACGGTGCTGATCGAGAAGTTCGCCAACCGCGAGATAGAGGGGAAGATCAAGTTCGGCGCGAAGGACATCGACGACAGGATCAGGGATCTGCGCGAGCTCAACGCCCGGGCGGAGAGGGCCGGGCGCAAGGCGACGTTCAGGACGGACCGCAAGAGCGTGATCGACGCGCTCCGGAACGAGCGGTACAACATCGCGTTCAGGGACCTCTTCCGGGACAGGTTCCCCAGGGCGCGCGTGTCGTGCAGGGCGTATCCCGACCTCGAGGTCGTGGACGGAGTGTCGCCGCCCCGTAGTGGCGCGGGGGGCGGCCGGTAGCGGGCTTGGCCCGGGCGCCTGCCGCGTCCAGGGCCTGCAATCTGGAGGGAACAGGGATTGGCTAGCGAATTTCTCGTGTTCGACCGCGTGACCAAGCGCTTCGGGGCGCTCACGGCCGTCGACGACGTCTCGATATCGATAAAGAAGGGGGAGTTCTTCTCCCTGCTCGGCCCCTCGGGCTGCGGGAAGACGACTCTCCTGAGGATGCTCGGCGGATTCGAGCGCCCGGACTCGGGGCGCATCTACCTCGACGGCAAGGACATAACGGACGATCCGCCGAACAAGCGTCGCGTCCACACTGTGTTCCAGAACTACGCGCTCTTCCCGACGATGACGATCTGGGACAACATCGCCTTCTCGCTGAGGCTCCAGAGGAAGCCGAAGGAGGAGGTCGAGGAGACCGTGGACGCGATGCTCGAGCTCATCCGGATGGGCGAGCACGCCTGGAAGTACCCGAGCATGCTTTCGGGCGGGCAGAAGCAGAGGGTCGCGATCGCCCGCGCGCTTGTGGACCGTCCGCAGGTGCTCCTGCTGGACGAGCCGCTCGCCGCGCTCGACCTGAAGCTCCGCCAGCACATGCTCCTCGAGCTCGACACGATCCACGACCAGGTGGGCATCACGTTCATGTACGTCACGCACGACCAGGGCGAGGCGATGTCCCTTTCGGACCGCATCGCGGTGATGAACAGCGGCCACGTGGAGCAGCTTGACACCGCCGCCAAGATATACGAGGCGCCGAAGTCCGCGTTCGTGGCGTCCTTCATCGGCGACACGAACTTCTTCGAGGGCACGATAGCCTCCGAGGACGGCGACTACTGCAACATCTCCGTGTCGGGGTTCGCGAGCGTGTGCGCGTTCAACGACCGCAGGCTCGCCGTGGGGCAGGGCGTGCATCTCTCCGTGCGCCCGGAGAAGATCCGGGTGACCCTCGCCCCGCCGCCGCCGGAGAAGGGGGCGCGCATCAACGTGTTCGAGGCGACCGTGAAGGACGTGATATACCAGGGCGTCTACACGAAGTACTGGGTGGAGTCCGTGGGCAAGCGGGTGCAGGCGCTGAAGCCGCATTCGCGCTTCCTGCTCGACCAGGAGACGATCACCTGGAACGACAAGGTGTACATGTGGTGGCATCCGGACGACGGATACATGGTGGAGGATTCGGCAAATGAGAACGTTCAGTGATCCGCAGCGGCTCCAGAGGTGGTGCGAGGCGCGCCGCATGGACGGGGCGAGGATCGCCCTGGTGCCAACGATGGGCGCGCTGCACGAGGGGCATCTCTCGCTCATCGCCGCGGCGAGGGGGCGCGGGGCGGACGAGGTGGTGGTGTCGGTGTTCGTGAACCCCACGCAGTTCGGCCCGGGCGAGGACTTCGAGAAGTACCCTCGCGACGCGAAGGCGGACGCCGCGAAGTGCCGCCGCGCCGGCGCCACGGCGATCTTCTTCCCGACCCCGGCGAACATGTACGCCGGGGACCACTCCGTGTGGGTGGAGGAGGACGGCGCCCTCTCCGGGCGCCTGTGCGGCGCGCGCCGCCCCGGGCACTTCCGCGGGGTCTGCACCGTGGTGGCGAAGCTGTTCAACATAGTGCGCCCCCACGTCGCGGTGTTCGGCCAGAAGGACTTCCAGCAGGCGACGATAGTGAGGCGCATGGTGCGCGACCTCAACTTCGGCATAGACGTGGTGGTGGCGCCGATCGTCCGCGAGCCGTCCGGGCTCGCGCGTTCGTCGCGCAACGCGTACCTCTCCGACTCCGAGCGCGAATGCGCGCTTGCGCTGTCGGCCTCTCTCCGCGAAGTGGGGGAGGGACCGTGGGCGGGCCAGCGGCGCAGGGTGGAGAGGCTCCTGGCCGGGCGCGGGCTCAGGGTGGACTACGTGGAGGCCGTGGACGCCGAGACGCTGAAGCCCGTGAAGTCCGTGGGCAAGGGCACCGCCGTGCTCCTCGCCGCGTACGCGGGCAGGACGCGCCTCATAGACAACAGGATCTTCGGGTAGGACGGGCGGCGGCCGCGCGGGCCGCCGCCGTCCGCCATTGTGGTATAATCGCGAAACTTATATGGGAGTTAGCAGGTCATGACGCTTCAGGGCACTATCACCGCCATGGTGACGCCGTTCGGCAAGGATGGGTCTGTGGACTACGGCCGCCTGGCCGAGTTCGTGGACTGGCAGTGCGAAAGCGGGGTCGAGGGTCTCTGCCCGGTGGGCACCACCGGGGAGTCGCCCACTCTCGACCACGCCGAGCACCACAAGGTCATAGAGGAGACGATCAGGCGCGCCCGCGGGCGCGTGAGGATCATCGCCGGCACGGGGGCGAACTCCACGGCTGAGGCCGTGTCCCTCACGAAGGCCGCGATCTCGATGGGCGGCGCGGACGCCTGCCTGCAGGTCACGCCGTACTACAACAAGCCGAACGCCGAGGGCCTGTACAGGCACTTCATGACGGTCGCCGACCTGGGGCTGCCGGTGGTGCTCTACAACGTGCCCGGCAGGTCCGGGCGCGAGATCCCGCTCGACGTCGTCGAGCGCCTCTCGGCCCATCCGAACATCGTCGCTATCAAGGAGGCGGCGGGGTCCGTCGAGCGCGTGAGCGCCATAAAGTCGCGCTGCCCCGCCCTTACGGTCCTCTCCGGCGACGACTCGCTCGCGCTGCCGATGATCTCGGTCGGCGCGTCGGGCGTGATATCCGTGGCGTCGGACGTGATCCCGAGGGAGATGGGCGAGTTCGTGCGCGCGGCCCTTGCCGGGGACATGGCCAGGGCCCGCGAGATGCACCTCCGCTACTACGGCCTCTTCCACGATCTCTTCATCGACACGAACCCGGTGATGGTGAAGGAGGCCCTGGCCCTGCTCGGCAGGATCGACCTCTCCTACCGCCTGCCGCTGTGCGAGACGACAGCGGCTAACCGCGAGAGGATCGCCGGGACGCTCAGAAGACTGGGGGTGCTGAAATGAAGGTTGCGATTCTTGGCGCCGCAGGGCGCATGGGGCACATGCTGTGCGATCTCGTGGACCGCTCGGAGACGCTTGAGCTCGTCGCGAAGTGCGACGTGCGGGAGGACTATCCCCGCACCTGGCCGGCCGGGACGGAGGCCGTGGTCGACTTCACGTTCCACGAGGCGGTCCCCGCGAACATCGCGAAGGCCGCGGACGAGGGGGTCGCCTACGTGCTCGGCACGACCGGGCTAACCGCGGAGGAGCAGAAGGCGGTCGTCGACGCGTCCGCGAGGATACCCGTGGTGCAGAGCGGCAACTACTCCCTGGGGGTGAACCTTCTCCTCGGCCTCGTGAAGAGGGCTGCGGCGGTTCTCGGCCTGGAGTACGACTGCGAGGTCGTGGAGATGCACCACCGCCACAAGCGCGATGCGCCGTCCGGCACGGCGCTCATGCTCGCGCGGGCGGCGGCGGAGGGGCGCGGGCAGGACTTCGGCGAGGTCGCGGCGTTCGGGCGCGAGGGCATGGTCGGCGAGCGGCCGGTGGGCGAGATCGCGGTGCACGCCCTGCGCGGCGGCAGCGTGGTCGGCGACCACACCGTGATGTTCGCCGGGGATGTCGAGCGCGTCGAGCTCGTGCACAAGGCCCAGAGCCGCGAGGCGTTCGCCGCCGGCGCCCTGAGGGCCGCGCTCTGGGCGAACGGCAGGAAGCCCGGCCTCTACAGCATGCGCGACGTGCTCGGCATCTGACGCACCTGCACGGCAATGAAGATCGTCGCTGGACTCGGCAACCCCGGAAGGGAATACGAATCTACGCCCCACTCCGTGGGCTTCGAGGTCGTCGACTCGATGGCCGCGGCCGCCGGCGTGGCATGGGAGGAGAAGCGGCAGTTCAAGTGCCTGGCGGCGAGGGTCGCCGTGGGCGGCCAGATCGTGCTGCTCGTGAAGCCGCAGACGTTCATGAACCTCTCCGGCGACAGCGTCGCGCCCGTGCTGAAGTACCACAACGGCTCGCCGGAGGACCTCGTGGTAGTGTCGGACGACATCGACCTTCCCGTCGGGCGCATCAGGGTGCGCGTGGGCGGCAGCGCCGGCGGGCACAACGGGCTTAGGTCGGTGATCGAGAGGCTCGGCTCGCCAGGCTTCGTGCGGGTGCGGGTCGGCGTCGGGCGAGACGGCGGAGGCCGCGGCCGGGTGATCGGGCACGTGCTGGGGAAGTTCCCCGCCGAGGTGCGCTCGCTGATGGCCGACAGGATCGTCCCCGCGGCGGCGAATGCGGTGTGCCAGGCGCTGTCCGAAGGCCCCGACGCCGCCATGAACGAGTGGAACGGGCGCGACCTCGCGGAGGCGCGCTGACGCGTCTCGGCGGGCGGCGCGCCGCCGATGTGGTATAATGGGCGGCAAATGGAGAGCAAGGGAATTTGTGTGCCGCCGCGCGACGCCGCGTTCCGCGCGGCCCGGAAGAGGGCCATCGCGCGCGAATACGAGATGAAGCGCCGCGAGCTCGGCCTGGGCGCCCCGCGCGCGCGCCGGGGCATTGGCTTCTATCTGCTGCTGCTTTTCGTCATGTCGCTGCTTGGGGGCCTTCTGCTGCGGCAGACCCGCTCGACGGAGCGGCGCAAGGCGGTGAACACGAAGATGCTGTTCGCCCAGCGCAGCGTGGACGCCCTCGCCGAGGCGCTGGGGCGCTACCGCTTCCACTGCGGATGCTACCCCTCCGCCGAGGATGGCGGGCTGGAGGCGCTCTCCGCGAAGTCCTCCCGCCATCCTGGATGGCTCGGCCCGTACGCAAGCGCGTGGGGGGCGATGATCCCGGATCCCTGGAAGAGGCCGTACGTGTACGAGCCGAGGGAGGGGGCGCACCCGGTCGTGCTTTCGCTCGGGCCGGACGGAAGGCGCGGCACGGCGGACGACGTGGTCCCGAGCGAGGCGCTCTTCGAGAAGCCGTTCCGGGACACGTCGTGGACGAACAACTGGGTGCATTTCTCGAAGCGGGGGATAATAGTGGTCCCCCGGAAGAAGTAGGGAGGGCGCATGGGACGTCTCAGGTACGCGATGGTCGGCGGCGGGAGGGGGTCCTTCATCGGGCCTGTGCACCGCGCCGCGATAAGGATGGACGACCTTGCCGACCTGGTGGCGGGGTGCTTCTCCCGCGACCCCGAATGCAATGCCGCCACCGGCGCGGAGCTTGGCGTCGGCGCGGAGCGCACGTATGGCGACTGGCGCAGCCTCGTCGAGGGCGAGCGCGGGCGCATAGACTTCCTGTCGGTGTGCACCCCGAACGCCTCGCACTTCGAGATCGCGAGGGCGGCGCTCGAGGCGGGGATGAACGTGATGTGCGAGAAGCCCCTGGCGGTGTCCTCGGCGGAGGCGGAGGAGCTCGTGCTTCTCGCCCGCAGGAAGCGCAGGCTGCTCGCCGTGCCGTTCACGTACTCGGGCTACCCGATGGTCAAGCTCGCGCGCGACCTGGTGGCGAGGGGCGAGCTGGGGAAGGTCTGCAAGGTGACGCTCGAGTACCAGCAGGGAAGCTTCCGCAAGATAGACCTCACCAGGCCCCTCGACAAGAGGAACGCCTGGAAGATGGATCCCGCGCAGTCCGGCAGAAGCTGCGTGGTGGCCGACATCGGAGTGCACGGCGCGCATCTCATAGAGTACGTGACCGGCCTCCGGATAGAGTCCGTCGCGGCGGACCTCGCGTCCTTCGCGCCCGGAAACCGGCTCGAGGACGACGCCTCGATCCTCATGCGCCTCGGGAAGGGGGCGCGGGCGGCGATGGTGACGTCGAAGGTGGCGACGGGCGAGGAGAACGGGCTCCGGCTTCGCGTGTACGGGGACAGGGCGTCCCTTTCGTGGAGCGTCGAGGAGGGCAACTACCTCCACGTGCGGCAGCCGTTCGGGCCCGAGCGCATATTCAAGCGCGGCGCCCCGTACGTGGCCGGGATCTCCGGCGCGGCGAAGCGCTGCTCCCGAACGCCGGCCGGGCACCACGAGGGCTTCATAGAGGCGTTCGCGAACCACTACCGCGAGTTCTGCGCCGCGCTTCGCGGCGAGCGCGGGCGCGACTTCCCGCGGGCGGCGGACGGGCTTCGCACGATGCGGTTCGTGGACGCGGTAATGGCGTCGGGCGAGGCCGGATCGGCATGGGTCCCGCTGGCGGGCAACAGGGCGCGGCCCGCGCGGCTTCCCGGCAGGAAGAGCGTCTCAAGAGCACTGCCATCCAATTGAGGCATGGGTTCGCCGCGCCGTCGAGGCTTCGCAGCCGCTTCGCGCCAAGCCCGGAGAGATGGATGGCCTGTGATCCGGAAGGGGGATCCAGCGCAGATGTCCCGTCGGACGGAGCTGCGGTGCGCCGGGTGCTGGTGTTCCTCAAGGGACTTTATTGGATTGACTGCCGCGCCTGGAAGGACGGCAAGAAGGCGCTCGCGCTGCGAGTACTTCTTCGTGGACATGCCGGAATACGAGGAGCTGGAGAAGTTCCTCGTGGCGCACGGAATGACGGATGAGGACGCGTGCGTGGATGCGCTTTGCGACGTCGTCTGCCGGCTTCAGATTGACTTCTCACCCTCTCAACTTCTCAACGAATTATGGTATACTATTCGCCATGAGAAGTTCAGAGCAGATTCCGTATGGCGTGAAGGACTTCAAGCAGATCCGCTTGGAGAACCTTTATTACGTCGACAAGACCGCGTTCCTCCGCAAGATGGAGGCGCGGGCGCGATTCCTGTTCTTCGTGCGTCCGCGCCGCTTCGGCAAGTCGCTCCTCTGCGAGACGCTGCGGTGCTACTACGACGTCGCGGAGAAGGAGAACTTCGAGCGGCTCTTCGGCGACCTCGACATCGGGAAGAGCCCGACGAAGAACGCGAACCGCTACTTCGT
>CAVERN010000053.1:0-10621 GCA_963618095.1 bacterium
CGGTTCGCCTGCTCGTCGAACTCCGCCCACGTGATCTCGCTGCGGAACGCCGCGATCGGCGACGACTCGATGAGCGAGTACTCGCGCCACGTGGTGTGGCGGTTCTCGAGCTCCTGCGGATTGATCTCCACGAGCGCGACGTCGTTCGGCCACTCGCGGGCGTTCCGCTCGAGTATCTCAGCTACGGTCTCCATGCCTCGCCCTCCCCCTGTGGAAAGAGTCCCGCCGGCCGCTCAGAGGGCGACCGACACGAGCTTCCCGCCGCTGCGGGCGCTCTTGTGCGCGGCCGCGCAGAGCGCCAGGTTGTGGATGGCGTCCTTCGCCGTGAGCGGCTTGCCGGCAAGCACGCTCCTGGCGTGGCCCTCGATCAGGGACTGGTAGATGTTCTGGATCCTGCCGGGCCTTATCTCGGAGACGGACCTGCCGTCGTCGCGCTCCAGGCGGATGCGGATCGGCTCGCCGGCGTGGCCGGAGAGCTGGAACATCGTGCCGAAGCCGCGCATCGCGGCCTTGTCGCCGTAGACCTCGTAGCCGAGGTTCGTGAGCGTGCCGGCGAGCCCGCCGCGCATCTCGGAGAACGCCGCGTTGACGCTGCCCTGCGTGCCGTCCTCGAAGAGGAACTTCACGTACGCGCCGTCCTCGGCCTTTATCTTCATCACCTTCGGGTAGTACACCGCGGCGACCTTCGCGATCCTCTTGCCGAAGACGAACTCGGCCACGTAGAAGCAGTGGCTCGCCACGTCGCCGATCGGGCCGCCCATCTCCTCGACCTTGCTGCAGCGCCAGGTCGCCGCCTCGGCGGGGTCGTAGCCGTACGCGAACTCCATGTGGAAGCACGAGTCGTTCACCTTGCCGAGGCTTCCGCCCTGCACCGCCCTGGCGGCCGCGACGTTCCAGGCGTTGTGCACCATCATGTGGTCCACGGTGATGGAGAGCCCCTTCCTGGCGGCGAGCGCGTCCATCCTCTTCGCGTCCGCGATGGACGTTGCGATCGGCTTCTCGACTATCACGTGCTTGCCGGCCTTGAGGGCGGCGATCGCGATCTCCGCGTGGGAGGCGTTGTTCGTCGCCACGTACACGCCGTCCACCGACTTGTCCGCCAGCGCCTCGCCAAGCGAGGCGTACCACTTCAGGCCGAGCGCCTCGGCCGCCGGCCGGCGCGCCTGGTTGACGTCCGTCGCGCCGACGAGCTGGGCCGACTTCAGCGGACTGAACCTCTTCCTGTCGCAGGCGAACCCCTCCTTGGCGACACGGTTCTCGGCTATTCCGCCGAACCCGACGAGCACATACTTGACCTTTGCCATTGAACGCCTCCTCTTCTGACCATGCTTGACTGCCATCGACTTCCATCGCCCGTGGGCGACCCGCCCCCGGAAATCACTCGGCCTCGCCGTAGAGGCCGTCGAGCGCGTCTCCCATCATCTCGACCGCCTCCTCGATGTGCTTCTCGCTCATCGAGAGCGTAGGCAGGAACCGCACCACGTTGCCGTGCGCCGTGAGCACGAGCACGCCGGCGTCGCGGAAGGCCTCCACGATCTCGCCCGGGTCGCCGTCCACGACCATCCCGACCATGCATCCGAGGCCGCGCACGTCGAGGATCCTGTCGTACTTCTCCACGAAGCACTTGAGGCCCTCGCGCAGGAGCTCGCCCTTGCGGACGGCCGCGTCGAGGAGCTTCTCGTCCTCGATGATCTTGAACACCGCCAGCGCCGCCGCCGAGGCAAGCGGATTGCCGCCGAACGTCGAGGCGTGCGAGCCCGGGGTGAACACGTCGGCGAACTTCGCGTTCGAGACGAGCGCGCCCATCGGCACGCCGTCGGCGATCGACTTCGCGGCGGTGAAGAGGTCGGGCTTCACGGAGAAGTTCTGCCACCCCCACCACTTGCCCGTGCGGCCCATGCCGCACTGCACCTCGTCGCAGATCATGATGAGGTCCTTCTCGTCGCAGAGGGCGCGCACCCCGGCCATGAACTCCTCGGTCGCCGGGTTCACGCCGCCCTCGCCCTGCACGGCCTCGACGACCACCGCCACCGTCTTGTCGGACACCGCCGCCCGGAGCGAGTCGAGGTCGTTGAAGTCGGCGTAGTTGAACCCGACCGGCAGGGGCTCGTAGCCCTCCTGGCACCAGGACTGCCCGGTGGCGGTGAGCGTGGCGAGCGTGCGCCCGTGGAACGAGTTGCGCATGGTCACCACCTCGTAGCGGCCGCCGTTCGCCGCGCCCCACTTGCGCGCGAGCTTGATCGCCGCCTCGTTCGCCTCCGCCCCGGAGTTGCAGAAGAACACCTTGCCGCCCAGGCCGGAGGTCTCCACGATCTTCTTCGCGAGAAGCGCCTGCGGCTCGTTGACGAAGAGGTTCGAGCAGTGGCCGAGCTTCGCGACCTGCCCCTGCACCGCCGCGACCACGCCGTCCGTGCAGTGCCCGACGTTGTGCACCCCTATGCCGCTCGTCATGTCGTAGTACTGCTTGCCGCCGGCGCCGTAGACGCGGGACCCCTTCGCCTTCTCGATCACGATCGAGGGCCTGTAGGTGGGCATGACGTACTGCCCGTAGAGCTTCTTCACCTCTTCTGCATTCATTCCGTAATCTCCGTTCCCACGCCTTCACGCGTGAATATTTCCAACAAAAGCGAATGCGGCATGCGGCCGTCCACGAGATGCACCTTCTTCACCCCAGCCCTGATCGCGCTCTCGCAGCCCTCCATCTTCGGGAGCATGCCGCCCGAGATCGTGCCGTCCGCCTTGAGCGCGGCGACGTCCGAAAGGCGAAGCGTGGACATCAGCGTAGAGGGGTCGCTCGGGTCGCGCAGAAGCCCCGGCACGTCGGACACGACCGCGAACTTGCGCACCCTCAGCTCCTTGGCGAGGAACGCCGCCGCGCTGTCGGCGTTGACGTTGTAGAGGTGCCCGTCCTCCCCGGTCGCGAGCGGCGTGACGACGGGCAGGATCCCCGCGTCCATCATCTCGGAGACGATGCGCAGGTCCGCCGCGACCGGCCTGCCCACGAACCCGCGGTCGGGCGAGGCGATCCTCTCCGCCGTGAACATCCAGTTGCCGTGCACCGGCCTGGCGTTCGCCCTCAGGCGCTGCAGCCTCCTCACGAGGTCGGCGTTCACCACGTTGTTGAGGGTGCGGCGCACGACCTCCATCGAAGGCCCGTCGGTGTAGCGCAGGCCGTCCACGAACACGGGCTCTATGCCCGACTCCTTCAGCGCCGCCGATATCGCCTTGCCGCCCCCGTGCACGAGCACCACCTTCATCCCCACGGCGTCCATGAACGCCACGTCCGCCAGGAGCGAGTCAAGGTTGGCCTCGCTCTCCATCACGCTCCCGCCGACCTTGACGAGCACGGTGGATCCGCAGAAATCCTGTATGTACGGCAGAGCCTCCGCCAGCACCGCCGCCTTATGCATCGCCAAATCCAATTTCTCCATAGGAAGCGAATTATACCACATCGTGCGCGCGGAAGGAAGGACGAAGAACGGCGGAGGCCGCCCGAGGGGGCGGCCTCCGCTGCGACAGCCTGCCGAGGCGAAGGACTACGCCTCCTCCTCCGGCTTGTTCTCCGCGACGACCCACACCTTGAAGGGCACGAACACGCCCTCCCCAAGGTCGATCTTCGCGTCGTACTGGCCGACCTCCCTGAGGTGGTCGGGAAGGTCGAGCTGGGCGCGCTCGATCTTGACGCCGCGGTCGGCCTCGATCGGGGCGAGCAGGTCCGCGACCTTCACGCTCCCGTAGAGGGACTTCCCGTCCTCCTTCACCTGCGCGGACACCGTGACCGAGAGCCCGGTGAGCTTCTCGGCGACCTTCTCCGCCTCGGCCTTGCGGGCGGCGCGCTCGGCGGCGCGCTGCTCCTCGAGCTTGCGGAGACGGCGGCGCGAGGCCTCCGTCACGGGGGCCGCGAGCCCCTGCGGAAGGAGCATGTTGCGCGCGTAGCCGGCGGCGACCTTGACGATCTCGCCCGCCTTGCCGAGGAACTTCACGTCGGCCATCAGCATAACTTCTGTCTGCATGTCATCTCCCTCCCGTTAGGCCATCAGGCCCATGTTGCGAGCGCGGCGGATGCCCTTCTTGATCTGCCTCTGCTGCATGGATGTCACTCCCGTCACGCGGGCGGGAATGATCTTCCCGTACTCCGTGACGTAGTTCTTGAGGACCTCGATGTCGTTGAGGTCGATCTTGTCTGCGGCGGGTATCGCCGGACGGCGACGCGCGAACTCCTCGCGGTCGGTACGCTCTCTCTTCTGGTAAGCCATTGTCTTTTCCTCTTTAAACTTGTTTCGTTTCAGAACTGCTGCCCTTCCTCGCCAAGGCCGGACGCTGATGCGGCGGACGCCGGCGAGCCAGCGGCATCCCCTGCGGGAAGCCCTTGGCCCGGGGCCGGCTGCGGCATGAACTTCACGTCCGAGGCGCGGACCTTCAGCTTCTGGTGCTTCTGCCCGTCCTTCTCCCAGACGTCGCTCTGGAGACGTCCCTCAACCAGGACCAGCCGGCCCTTCTTGAGGTACTGGCCGCAGAGCTCTCCGAGCCTTTCCCACGCGTCGACGTCGACGAACGTCGCCGCGTCGACCGCGTTTCCGCTGCGGTCCTTCCGCCGCTCGCTGACCGCAAGGGAGAACCGGCACACCTTCACGGCGCCGACGCCGACCTCCCTGACGTCAGGATCGCGCGTCAGGTTCCCCATCAGTATCACCTTGTTGAAGGAAGGCACGTCGCTCTCCTCACTCCGCAGAGGCCGCTGCCGCCTCGCTCTCCTTCCGGGCCTTGAGCTCCGCGCGCTTCGCGGCGGCTTCCCGCTGCTGGGCGAGCTTCTCCTCGCGGCGGTCGTCGACGGCGAGGATCTGCACGCGGAAGACCTCCTCGACGAGCTTGTAGCGGTTGACGAGCTCCCTCACCTTGAGGGGGTCCATCTCGAAGCGGACGAGCGCATACACGCCGTTCTCGCGCTTGTGCATCGGGCGGGCGAACGTGCGCTTGCCGAGCACGTCCTGCGCCTCGACCTTGCCGCCGAAGCGCTCGATCTCCGCGACCGCCTTCGCCAGGCTGGTCTCGAGGACGTCGTCCTTCGCGTTGCCGGCGAAGATGTAAAGACCGTCATACTTTTTCATGTCAAGCTATCTCCTTACTTCTTCTCTTCGCCCTTGGACGCCTCGGCGTCCTCCTTGCCCTTCTTGATGACCTCGGGCGACTTCGCCGCGTCGTCGGCCGCCGCCGCGGCCGGCTTCGCCGAACCGTCGTCCTCAGGGGCCTTGATCACCGCCACGGCAAGCTCGCCGCGCGTGACCGTCGTGAACTTGTCGCCAAGGCTGAGGTCGCGCACGAACAGGGTCTGGTCCAGGTCGAGGTTCGTGACGTCCACCTCGAACTTCTCCGCGATGTCCGTGGGGAGGCACTCGACCTCGACCGAGCGGAGCACCTGCTCGAGCACGCCGCCGCCGATCTTCACGCCCCTGGGCTCGCCCACGAGGTACAGCGGCACGACAACGCGCACCTTGCTCGTGAGGGACACCTCGCTGAAGTCGGCGTGTATCGGAGTGCCCGCGATGACGTCGTTCTGCACCTCGCGCATCAGGGCCGGCACGTCGCGGCCGTCCATCTCGAGGGTCACGAGGAGCTGCTTGCTCGCGTGGCCTCTCATCGCCATCATGAACTCGTGGCGGGAGAACTTGATGAGCTCCACCCCGCCCCTGTCCATCTTCATCACCGACCCGGGGACCATCCCCTGCCGGCGCAGACGGCGGACAGCGCCCGTGCCCTGCTCGGCACGCACCTCCGCCTTGATCTTCACCTGATCCATTTTTCCTCTTTCTTCCTTTGCCTCCGCCCTCTCTCGCGCACTCGCGCTACCCCAGGCGGGAAATCGCCTCCGAAAGCCGCCTCACTTCCCCCCGGGCTCGCCGAAGAGGGAGTTGACGCTCTCGTCCTCGTGTATGCGCCTGATCGCCTCGCCGATCAGCGGCGCGACGGACAGCACCGTGAACTTGAACGGCAGGGAGCCCACGTCGAACCCCTCGCGGAGCGCTATGGAGTCCGTCACCACGAGCTCGTCGAGATGCACCTCCCCGCGCAGGCGCTCGATGCCCTTCGGCGTGAGCGGGAAATGCGACACGAACGCGTGGATGCTCTTCGCCCCGTGCGCCTTCAGGAGCTTCGCCGCCGCGCTCAGCGTGCCGCCGGTCGCCGTCATGTCGTCGATCATCACCACGTCGCAGCCGTCCACGTCGCCGACCACCGAGAAGGCGTCCACGTCGCTGTCGCCCATGCGCTGCTTGGCGACGATCGCAAGCCCCGTGCCGAGCTTGCGGCTGTAGCCGTAGGCCGTCTTCGCGCCGCCCGTGTCGGGCGCGACCACGATCGGCTTCCTGAAGTTGCAGGAGCGGATGTACTGGAGGATCACGGGCTCGGCGTGGAGATGGTCGAGCGGGACGTCGAAGAACCCCTGGATCTGGTTCGCGTGGAGGTCCATCGTGAGCACCCGGTCCGCCCCCGCGGCCTCGAGGAGGTTCGCGATGAGACGCGCCGTGATCGGCACCCGCGGCTGGTCCTTGCGGTCCTGGCGGGCGTAGCCGTAGTACGGCAGCACGGCGGTGATGCGCGCCGCGCTCCCGCGCTTGAGCGCGTCCATGATCACGAAGAGCTCCATGTACGCCTCGTTGGGCGCGGGCGAGCCGGACTGCACCACGAACACGTCGCGCCCGCGCACGCCCTCCTGCACCTGGCAGAAGGTCTCCCCGTCCGGGAAGTGCTTTATGTCGATCTTGTTGAGAGGGCGCTTCAGGTACTCGGCCACCTTCTGGGCAAGCGGCAGGTTCGCCGTGCCGGAAAACAGCATCAACTCGTCATCTCTGCGTTTCATTTTTGAAATCCAATGCCTGAAAACACTTGAAAGTCGTGTAATATACCAAAAGAAGGGTGTGGACGCAAGAGGGCGCGTGTGCTATAATGCGCCACGTTTTTCTGCCCGGTTGTGTAATGGTCAGCACAGCGGCTTTTGATGCCGCTTGAGGAGGTTCGAATCCCCCCCGGGCAACCACGCCCCCCCCCCGTCACTTCATCGTGTGCCGCGTCGCCTTGACGATGTTCTTCCAGAGCTCGCCCGGCGTCGCCGACTCGCGCACGAGGGCGAGGTTCTCGGGCTTCTTGAACGCGCCGCACAGCATCGCGACGAGCCTGAGGTAGAACGCGCTCACCGCGACCGGGATCACGCTGAACACCACCACGTGCACCTTCGTGCCGTCGCCGTCCCACACGATCCCGTCCCGGGAGAGGCCGATGGCGAGCGTGAGCCCCCCGCCCTCGACCCCGCGCACGTGCGGGAATGCGAGCCCGTCGCCCATCGCGGTGGAGAGCACGCGCTCGCGGCCGATCGCGGACTTCACGAGCGCCTCGGAGTTGGACACGAAATTATGGTCGGACATCGCCTTCGCCAGCTCGCAGACCGCCTCCTCCGGGGTCTTCGCCCCGAGCGCCGGCAGCATCAGCTCCTCCGCCGAGAAGCGGCTTATGCCCGTCTTGCGGGGCTCCCCGCGCACGGGCTTGCCGCCCGTGTACCTCGGGGCGTCCTCCTCCTCGTTGAAGAGCATCCGCCCGCAGGAGGAGCACGTCTGCACCGTCTTCGCCAGACGCACCTGCTGCACCTGCGATATCGGAAGCCTCATCCCGCACACCGCGCAGCAGCCGTTCGACATCGGCGACATCACCACGTGGTCCTTCTTGTAAAGCCTTTCGTAGAAGGCCCTCGTCTGCGGCTCGAGCCTCTCGATGAGGGCGTCGATCGAGTCCGACAGCGCGTCCATGTGGGAGCCGTCCCCCATCTGGTGGTGTTCGTCACGCGTCAGGACGAGCTCCTGAAGCTGGTTTAGCAGGTTTATCTGGTTCTTCATAAGTCGATTCCTATTCCGTCGCCCCTTGCATGTACGAATCCGCCGCCTGGCCGAGCGCCCCCACGATCGCCGAGCGCGACGCGAAGAAGCCCTGCGAGAAGCGGCCCGTCTGCACTATCCCCACGCCCACGAGGGCCCCGACGACCACCGCCCCCTTGAAGAGCCCCACCGCGCAGCCCGCCAGCGCGTCCATCGGCTGCGGCACGAGGAACGACACGAACTTCGCCACGACGCGGTTCAGCAGGCCGAAGGCGACGAGAGCGGACACGAAGTCCAGCACCGCCGCAAGGCTCTTCTGCGCCGCGTCGCCCTCGACCCAGCCGCCGGACCGCACCATCCCCATGATCGGCGAGAACGCGAAGTACCCGACCGCGAGCGCGCCGACGATGCCGACCAGCGACCCGAGCTGGCCGGAAAGGCCCCGGAAGAGCCCCAGCACGGCCAGCAGCGCCGCCACGCCCAGCAGGATCCAGTCTAACGGTGCGACGCCCACCCCTACAGCTCCCCGAGATACGCCTCGTACAGCTTCGCGGCCGTCGTCCGCCCAAGCCGGCGAAGCGCCTTGGCGTAGAGGGCGAGCGTGGCCTTGTCCTTCGGATCGTGGGCCAGCGCCTGGCTGAGGAACTTCGCGGCCTGCATGTTCCTTCCGTGCCGGCGCGCGGCCTCGGCCGCGGTGCGGTAGAGCTCCTGCGAGTTGGGGCGCACGTCGATCGCGTCCTGGAACGCGGCGAGCGCCTTGTCCACCGCCTGGCCGGACTTCGCCGAGGCGGACGTCGCCTTCGCGCACCCGAGCGCGGCCGCGTACGAGAGCGGATCGCGCGCGTACGCCTCCGCGAACTTCGCCTCGGCCTTCCGGGTGTCCTTCTTCTTCGCGAGCGCCTCGCCCTCGGCGACCAGCCTGGCCGCCGCCGCGGGGTCCCTCTTCGCCGCGCCGGGCTTGGACGCCATCCTGGCGCGGAGCGACTCCCGGAGCGCCGGGATCACCCTCTGCGTGATGGCCTTGGCCCGCTCCGGGTCGCCGGTCAGGCGGCCCGCCATCTCGAACTGCTCGAGGGCGGCGTCCTCAAAGCGGTACGTGTCGCGCGAGAGGCGCCCGAGGTGGTACCAGGCGGCGGCATTCTTCCAGTCGAGCCGCACCGCGCGCCAGAGGGCGACGCGCGCCCGGTCGAAGGCGTCCTCCGACATCTCCACGACCGCCCGCTCGGAGAGCGCCTGCGAGCGCACCTGCGGCGGGAGGCGCGCCGCGCCGGCGACGGCGTCGAAGTCCCTCCTGGCGCGGACGCAGTCGCGCATGTAGAACGCCACCTGGCCGTCCACGAGAAGCGCCTCGGCGGAGGCGGGGTCGAGCGCCAGGGCCGACTCCACCGCCTCGCGCGCCGCCGGCATCTCCCCCAGGTCGATGCGCGCCAGCGCAAGCCGGATGCGCGCCTCGAAGTTCGTGGGGTTCTTCGCCGCCGCAGAGCCGAAGGATTCGGCCGCCGCCCGGAGGTCGCGCGCCGAATGCGCCGCCATCCCCCTCTTGAAGTCGTCCGACCCGTCGTCCCTCCCGCAGCCGGCGACGGCAGCCACCGCGAGCGCAGCAAGTATGCTTCTCATCATAATGCGCGGATTATACCACAAACCGCCGCCCGCGGCTGGCGACGGAACGCCGGCCCTGCCAAGTTCGCGAAGTTCTGCAGTCGCCTCTTGTGGTACAATACGCGCCATCGCGCGAGCGAGGGGCGGAACGGCCGGACGGCGCGCGGCTCGGAGACCAGACAAGGCATCATGGACAGGAACCAGTTCAATCGCGACTGCACAGTCATCGTCACTTCGTGCGACAAGTACGCCGACGTCGTCGGCCCGTTCTCGGCGCTCTGGAAGAAGTTCTGGCCGGACTGTCCGTTCGAGACGGCGCTCGTCACGGAGACCGCGCAGGCGGCGGGCTTCGACCGCGTGATCCTCACGGGACGGGGGAAGACGTGGTGCGCGATGCTCGTGGAGGCGCTCGACCAGATCGACACGCCCTACGTGATGATGCTCATGAACGACTACCTCCTCGCAGGCCCGGTCGACACGCCCGGCGCGCTGCGCCGCCTCGGCCAGGCGAAGTCGCTTGGCGCCGCGAACCTGCGGCTCATGCCGAACCCGCCTGGACGGACGCCGTTCGGCGCGCCGGAGGAGCGGCTGCTCGAGTTCCCGAAGAACGTCGCATACAGCGTGTCGTGCCAGGTCGGATTCTGGGACCGCGAGTATCTGCGCGGAATCGCGTCGCGGAACGGCAGCGCCTGGGAGTTCGAGCGCTTCGGCTCGTTCATGCTGTCCGGGGAGACCCGTCCGCTGCTCGTCACGCCGGCGAAGGAGTTCCCGTTCGTCGACGCCGTGCACAAGGGCTACTGGGAGACGTTCGGCGTGAAGGTCTTGAAGGAGAACGGCATCGCCTGCGACTTCTCGAAGCGCGGCCTGCCGCCGCTCCGGGTCCGCATCGTCGAGGGGATGAAGGCGCTCGCCTACGCGCTCGTGCCGAACACGTGGATCGTCCGCGTCCAGAACGCCCTCGACGCCGGCGCGAAGGAACGCCATTGAAGACATGTCGTCCACGTGTTGTGGTTGATGAGGAGATTCTCTCGGCGGTTGACTTTGTCGCGGGATTATGGTTCAATGCGCGCATTGAAGATTATGCACGGAAACATAATGCACAGAGGAATAATGTTCGATGAAGTTTCTTGACCGCGAGGAGGAGATGCGGCGCCTGATGC
>CAVERN010000054.1:0-10498 GCA_963618095.1 bacterium
TAAAATGACAGTCAAAGGTTACGCGAAGTTTCTACTCATCATGGCCGGCCTCGGCGGGCTTCTCTACGGCGTGGACGTCGGCGTCATCGCCGCCGCGCTCCCCTACATCGAGCGCACCTCAACCTTCACCCAAGACCAGATTGGCTGGATCGTCGGCATGGCGCTCTGGGGTTCGCTCCCATCCTCGCTCGTCGCGGGTCTCTTCGCTGAGTGGTTTGGCCGCAAGAAAATGATCATCGCGTCCGCCTTGCTGTTCCTCGTCTCAATTCCGGTCATCTGCGCCTCGGGCTTCTTTGATGGCGGCAACTTCTGGATGATGGTCGGCGGGCGCGCGCTGCAGGGCGCGGCGGCGGGTCTCTTCGGCGTGATCGTGCCGATGTATCTCGCCGAGTGCCTCGACGCCGACTCGCGCGGCAAGGGCACGGGCATGTTCCAGCTCTTGCTCACGATCGGCCTCGTCTTCGTCGCGCTGATCGGCTTCGTCGTCACCTACTTCATGGGCGACGCGAAGGGCACGGTTGACGCGGCGGCGCTGAAGAACGGCGTCGAGGCGACGGCCGCGACGTTCGCGCAGATCAAGACGTGGTTCGAGCCCGCGCAGATCCAGACCTGGGTCCACGCCTGGCAGTTCATCTTCCTCTTCTCCTGCATCCCCGGCTTCATCCTCTTCTTCGGCGCGTTCAGGCTCAAGGAGTCCTCGCGCTGGCTCTACCGCCGCGGACGCAAGGAGGAGGCCCTGGCCTCCCTCGCGGCGAACAACGGCGAGGAGAAGGCTCGGGAGATCCTGAACGAGATGATCGCGGCGGACGAGGCGGCGGCGGCCGAGAAGGCGAAGAACGCCGCGGCGACCGACTCGCTCTTCCAGAAGAAATACGTGATTCCGTTCATCCTCGCCGTCGTCATCCTCGCGTGCAACCAGACGACGGGCATCAACTCGGTCCTGAACTACACCGTGACGATCTTCCAGAAGACCGGCATGCACGGCACGTTCGCAAACGTTTCCGACGCCGCGATCAAACTCATGAACTGCATCATGACGGTTGTCGCGTGCGCGCTCGTGGACAAGAAGGGGCGCAAGTTCCTCTTGAAGCTCGGCACGTCGGGCATCATCCTCGGCCTCTGCGGCGTCGGCACGATCTTCCTCGCGATCTCGAAGGGCTGGTGCGCGGCGTCGATGACGACGGGCGTCCTCGCGACCGTCTTCTTCTTCATGTTCATCGCGTTCTACGCGGTCGGCCCGGGCGTCTGCGTCTGGCTGGCCTTGACCGAGCTCATGCCGACGCGCATCCGCGCGACGGGCATGTCGATCGCGATGATCATCAACCAGGGCGTCTCCGCCGGCATCGCGACGGTGTTCCCGAAGTGGTGCGCCGCGACGAACGACGACGGCACGGTGTTCTTCGTGCTAGCGGGCTTCACGGTCGTCTACTTCGTCACGGCGGCGTTCTTCCTGCCAGAGACGAAGGGACGCACCCTCGAGGAGGTGGAGCAGTACTTCACCACCGGCAGGATGCCAGAGAAGAAGTGATGAAGATCAGGTTTCTCGGGACCGGCACGAGCGTGGGGGTGCCGCAGATCGGCTGCGGCTGCCCCGTGTGCACTTCGTCCGACCCGAGGGACCGCCGCCGCCGCACCGGCTCGTACGTAAGCACCCCCTCCGCCGCGTTCCTGATCGACACGCCGCCCGAGATGCGCGAGTCGTGCATCGAGTTCGGCATATCGAGGGTCGACGCCGTAGTGCTGACCCACGCGCACATGGACCACATCGCCGGGTTCGACGACGTGCGCCGCTTCAACACGCTGAACGGGGAGAAGGTGCCGTGCGACCCGGACGCCCCCGGGGCGAACGGGCGCGACTTCCGGATCGTCGGAAGGCCGATGAAGTGCTTCGCCTCCGCTGAGACCGTGGAGGCGATGCGCCACATATTCCCGTACATATCCTGCAAGGCGAACGACATGGGGCTCTTCCGCCCGATGGTCGAGTTCGTCCCGGTGGACGGGCCCTTCCGCATCGGCGACGTCACGCTCACGCCCTTCGACGTGCCGCACGGCCCGAGGACCTTCGGATACCTCATCGAGAGCGGCGGGGCCCGGATCGGGTACGCGAGCGACTGCAGCGCCCTGCCGGACGAGGCGGTGGAGCTCCTGCGGGGCGTGGACCTGATGGTGCTGGACTGCCTTCGCAGGCGCGAGCACCCCACGCACCTCACGCTCGAGAGGAACCTCTCCTACATGGCGCGCATCGCGCCGAAGAGGGGCCTGCTCGTGCACATGTGCCACGACTTGTCGCACGCGGAGTACCTCAGGGCGCTTCCGCCGAACATCGCCCCCGCCTACGACGGGCTGGAGGTGGAACCATGAGAGGAGCCGCCATGATGAGATCAGCTTTTGCGATCGCCGCGATCGCCCTGTCGCTTCGCCTGCCGGGCGCGGCGGCGCCGGCCGAGATATCCGTCAAGCTCGTGCCGGACCGCAGGGAGTACATAGTCGGGGAGCGCATCCGCGCCGTCGTGGACGTGGCGAACTCGAGCGCGGACTCGATAGACGTGGGCAAGGCGGGGTCTGCGGACATCCTGCGCCTCGAGCTCTACCGCGCCTCGGACATGGCGTCGAGGTCTCGCGTGGGCACGAGGCCGTTCGTCGCGCCGTTCCTGCTCCACTCGTCCGAGGGGCAGAAGCTCGAGACGTTCATCGGCGACCACTTCGACCTCAAGGAGCCGATGCGCTACCTGGCGCGCGCCGTGCTCGTGCACGGCGGCGCGAGGTTCGAGTCGTCCCTCGTCAGCTTCGACGTCGTGCCGGGGATGCGCGTCGGCGGGGCGATGCAGATGTTCTCGAACCGGGCGGGGCTGAAGCGCGTCTTCGAGATCGCCTACTGGACGCGCGGGCAGCGCGAGCACCTCTTCCTGAAGGCCCGCGACGAGGGCGGGCGGACGTGGCGCACCACGGACCTCGGGGCGCTGCTCAGGATCACCGACCCGAAGATATCCGTGATGCCCAACGGCGAGGTGGTCGTGCTGCACCGGGCGACGCAGGACCAGTTCCTCAGGACCGTGTTCTGGAGCCTCCCGGACGAGCTCGTGCTCCGCAAGCAGGAGCCGATGGTCGATCCCGACATCGCCGGCGCCAAGCGCATCCGGGACCTGTACATGGAGAGCGGCGGCGTCACCCCGGTGAAGAAGGCCTGGTGGAAGTTCTGGTGAGCGGGCCCGCGGCGGCGGAGGGGAGTGTCGGAAGATGGTAGTGCTCGGAATAGAGAGTTCCTGCGACGAGACGGCGTGCGCGGTGGTGAGGGACGGCGCGGAGGTCCTCTCCAGCGTCGTCTACACGCAGATCAAGCTGCACCAGCCGTGGGGCGGGGTCGTGCCGGAGATCGCCTCGCGGGCGCACGTGGAGAAGATGCCGGGCGTGATCTCCGCCGCGGTGTCCGAGGCCGTCGCCGGCGGCGGGATCTCCTCCCTCCGCGACGTGGACGCGGTCGCGGTGACGTACGGCCCAGGGCTCGTCCCCGCGCTCCTCGTGGGGCTGAACGCGGCGAAGGGCCTCGCCGTCTCGCTCGGCGTCCCGCTCGTCTGCGTGAACCACATCGAGGCCCACCTGCACACTCCGTTCCTCGAGACGGGCCTCGACCCCGCAAACTGCATGCCCGCGCTCGGCCTGGCGGTCTCCGGCGGGCACACGAGCTGGATCGAGATGCCGGAGTACGGCACGTACAGGATCATCGGGCAGACCCTCGACGACGCGGCGGGGGAGGCGTTCGACAAGGCGGCGAAGCTCCTGGGGCTCGGCTACCCCGGAGGGCCGGTGATCGACCGCGAGGCGGCGAAGTACGCCGGGAGCGACTACATCCCGTTCCCGAAGGTGCGCCCGCGGCCCGGCACCGCCGCGCTCGCCGGGCTGGACGCCGACCTCTGCACGTCGTTCTCCGGGCTGAAGACCTCCCTGCTCACCTACGCCAGGAAGGCGCGCTCGGGCGGCGGCGAGATCCCCGCCGGCGAGATCCCCCGCATCTGCGCGAGCTACCAGAGGGCGATCGTCTCGTCGATAGCCGAGCGCACTGCCCACGCGCTGGCCAGGGGACGCCACCGCGCGCTGATCGTCGGCGGCGGCGTGTCGCTCAACGGGGCGCTCCGCGAGGCCCTGCGCGAGGTGGCGTCGCGCGCGGGCGTGGAGCTGCTCCTCGCCAGGCCGAAGTACTGCGGCGACAACGCGGCGATGATCGCGGGCCTGGCGTACTACCGCCGCAGGCTGTCCGGCGAGGAGGCCCTCGCCGCGGACGTCTCGCCGTCCCTCGAGGCCGGCGACTGACCGCCGCCCGCTCACCGTCAACTCAGGAAAGGAACTGCTCCCATGCGCATTCATCCGCTTCTCTCCGCGTCGGCCCTCGCCCTGTCGGCCGCGTTCGCCGCCGAACCGCCGCCATATCCCGGAATCGAGAGCTGGGGCTTCAGGAAGGACCTCGCCACGCCCGAGCCGCTCAGGCCCGTGCCGACGAACGACGTCGCGTTCGCGCGCGGGAAGGTCGCCGGCCCCGAGAGCTACCGGATCGACGTGGCGGAGGACGGCCGCGTGACCATCACGACGGAGGACGACGAGGGCCTCCGCCGGGCGGTGTACTACTACCAGGACCGCGTGCGCGCCGGCGACCTCAAGAGCTGCGTGCGCAGGCCCTGGGCGCGCAACCGCATCTCGCGCTGCTTCTTCGGCCCGATCAAGCGCCCGCCGCTGAACCACGACGAGCTGATGGACGACGTGGACTACTACCCCGAGGCGTACCTCGACCGCCTCGCGCGCGAGGGCGTGAACGGGCTCTGGATAACGGTCGAGTGGCGCGACCTCGCGGAGACCTCGTTCACCCGGCGCTCGCCGGACGCGGAGAGGCGCCTCGCGAAGCTGCGCCGCACCGTCGACAAGTGCCTCAGGTACGGGATAAAGACCTGGATCTTCTGCATCGAGCCGAAGTGCGTGAAGAAGACCGACCCGCTCTACGTCGACCACCCCGAGATGTTCGGCACCGCGACGTCGTGGATCCCGGACTCCGCGCTCCTCTGCCCCGCGACGAGTGAGGCCCGGCAGTACATCGAGGAGTCCGTGAGGGACATCTTCACGCGCGTGCCGCGCCTGGGCGGGATCATGATGATCGCGCACGGGGAGCGCCCCACCACCTGCCTCTCGGCGGTCAACCCGGTGACGGGCGAGCGCGCCGGCGGCGGATGCGCGCGCTGCGCGTCGCTCGAGCCCTGGCAGATCTACCGCAGCGCCTCGGAGGCGGTGGTGCGCGGCATCCGCGCCGCCGGGTCGGACGCCGAGTACGTCAGCTGGTTCTACCAGCCGGAGGTGCGCCAGGAGCGCGGAGAGTGGGTCGCGGAGTGCGCGCGGCACGTGCCGGACGGCGTGACGTTCGCCTACAACTTCGAGTCCGGCGCGGTGAAGGAGCAGGTCGGGCGCAGCCGCAACGGCGGCGACTACTGGCTGTCGTTCGTGGGGCCGTCCGCCGGGTTCCGCGCCGTCGCCGAGGCGGGGAGGCTCGCGGGGAGCAAGATCGGCGCGAAGATCCAGGTGTGCAACTCGCACGAGGTCGCGACCGTGCCGTTCGTCCCGGTGCCCGGCCTCCTGTACCGGAAGTACAGGGCGATGCGCGAGGCGGGCGTATCGACGGTGCTGCAGTGCTGGTACTTCGGCAACTACCCGGGCTTCATGAACAAGGCGGCCGGCGAGCTCGCATTCGACGACTTCTCCGAGGGCGAGGACGAGTTCCTGCGGAGGCTCGCCGCGCCGTACTGGGGGAGTGACGCCGCCCTGGTGGCCGGGATATGGAAGCGCTTCTCCGACGCCTACGCGGAGTATCCGCTCTCCAACGACATGCAGTACTACGGCCCGTTCCACGCGGGCCCCGCCTGGCCGCTCCACGCCGACGTGAGGCTCCTGCCGCTCGGGCGCACGTGGAAGCCGCAGGACGCCCCGAGCGGCGACACGATCGGCGAGGCGCTCGAGAACCACACGCTGGAGGAGGCGACGATCCTCGCCGGGCGCATGGCGCGCGGCACCCGCGTCGTCGGCCCGGACGGGCGCGACGCGCTCGACTCCCTCGCCGAGAGGTGGGCGGGCGACGCCGAGCGGAGAGGCGACATCGGCGTGATGAAGGCCCTCGAGTGCCAGTTCGAGAGCGGCTACAACATCCTCCGCTTCTACGCCGAGCGCGCGAAGGCGATCTACGAGAGCCGCGAGCGCGGCGACTCCGCGGCCGCCCTCGCGGCGCTCGGGCGCATGGACGCCCTGGTCTCCGCCGAGGAGGACGTCACGCGGAGGCTCCTGCCGCTCGCGAGGGCCGACTCGCGCCTCGGCTTCCACTCCGAGGCGGAGGCGCACCAGTACCACCCCGCAAAGCTCGAGTGGCGGCTCGGCGAGCTCAAGGGGACGCACGCGCAAATCGCGCGCATCGCGGACGAGGTCCGCTCGGGACGCCCCTACCCGTGCTCGGAGTTCGAGCGGAGCGCGCCCCGGTGCCGCGTCGGCGAGTGGACGGACGTGCGGGGCGGGATCCGCTTCCGGCTCATGGACGAGGCGAACGGCGACATGACGGCGGAGGTGCGCTTCGCCTCGGGCAGGGGGGCGGTGAACCTCTTCACGATCGACGCCGCGGGCGTGACCTGGTACAAGGGCGTGACGGTGAACGCGAACGGGACCGTGGCGCCGTACGTCTGGCACAACCGCGTCTCGCCCGACCACGAGGTCGTCTCCTCGTCGGTCTCGCGCGACGGGGACGCCTCGACCGTGAGGTTCACGCTCTCGGCGCTCGCGTGGGGCGACACCGCCGCGCGCCGCCCGGGATGGGTCATGATCGCGGGCGGGAGCGTCAGGATATGGCCGGCCGGGAGCGCCGAGGGCGACGGCTACAGGCTGAACCTGGGCACGCTGCGCGCGAACCGGTTCGGGAGGATCGTGCGCCCGGCGGCGTCCGGACGGTAGGGAGCGCTGCGCCGCGATTTTCGTGGCATCGCATGGAACTGCAGGGAGGGGGAGACGATGGCTAAGCTGAAGAAGGCGTTCGTGAACGGCGAGGAGATACCGCGCGAGGCGATCGAGCACGAGTTCGACCGGCTCGTGCGCCTGTACGCGGAGAGCGGAGTGCCGGGCGACGAGCTGAAGGCAGGCGTGGAGAGGCTCCTCGCCCAGGCGCAGGAGCAGGCGATCGGCGCGAAGCTCGTGCTCATGCGGGCGCGCGACCTCGGGATCACGCCGGACGAGCTGATCGCCAAGACCTGCTCCGGCACGCCCGACCCGTCCGAGGCGGAGATGGAGGAGTTCTACCGCGCCAACAGGCAGACGTTCGGAGAGGCGCAGTACGTGCAGGTGCAGACGAAGATACGCGACTTCCTCCGCCACGCCGCCAGGGGCAGGGTGCTCTCGGCGTTCGTGGCCGAGCTGCGCGAGCGGGCGACGGTGGAGTACCGCGAGTAGCGCGGCGGCGGACGCGCCTGCCGGAGGACGAGGGAATGGTCTGGACCGCGCTTGACTTCGAGACGACCGGGACGGTGCAGGGCTGGCCGAACGAGCCCTGGCAGCTCGGCCTCGTGAAGATCGAGGACGGGGTCGTGCTGCCCGAGACGCGGTGGGAGACCCTCTTCCGCGTGGGGGAGCGTCCGTTCTCCCCCCGCGCGGTCGGACGCTACCGGGAGATGCGCGACGAGCTCGCCAGGGCCCCGACCGCGGCCGAGCTCTGGCCGGAGATCTCCGCCCGGCTCTGCGGCGCCCCGCTCATCGCCCACAACTGCGCCACGGAGCGCACCATGCTCACGAAGCTTGCGCCGCTGGCCGCCTTCGGGCCGTGGATAGACACGCTCGTCTTCGCCCGGGCGCGCTACCCGCGCCTGCCGTCCCACGCCCTCGGCGACCTCGTGCAGGCCTTCGGCGTCGGGGAGGAGGTGGACGCCCTCTGCCCCGGCCGCACCTGGCACGACGCCCTCTACGACGCCTGCGCCTGCGCCGCGCTCGCCGTGCGCTTCATGCGCTCCGGGATGCAGTGGTGACGGGCCTCGCTGTGGTATAATCAGACCATGAAAAAAGCGAACTGGTGGTTCCTGGGCTTCACGGCCGTCTTTGCCGTCGCGGTGTGCTGCATCTTCTGGGGCACGTGGTCCCCCGCCGTGGCGTTCGTCCAGCCTGACCAGCCCGTCTTCTACCCCGGCGACTTCCTGCTCCGCTGGTGGCGCGACTTCTGCGCCGGCGGGGCGCTCGTCCCGGGGGACCTGCGCTTCCTGCTCGGCGGGCCGTATGCGTGGCAGGAGCTGCAGTACGCCCTTGCGGCGTATCTCGCGGCGCTCGGGCTGGCGTACTACCTGAAGGGGCGCGGCGTGTGCCCGCTCGCCCGCTACGGGGCGGCCGCGGCCTATGGGCTCATGGGGTACAACTTCACGCTCTTCTCCGCGGGGCACCTCGGATGGTTCGTGTACCTGATGTACGGCCCGTTCTGCTTCGGCCTCGTCGACCGCTGCGTGAGGAAGGGGAAGTGGTCCAACTGGGCGATCCTCGGCGGGGTTCTGGCGTGGTCCGCCGCCCAGCAGCCCGACATGTGGCTCCTGTTCTCCGCGATGGCGTTCGCGTACGGCGTGTTCAAGACCGCGGCCAGGACGCTCTCCGCGCCGGCCGGCGGAAGGCTCGGGGCGTTCGCCCGGGTGTGCGCCGGGGCGGCGCTCTCCGCCGCCGTGCTCGCGGCGGCGGGCTGGCCGCAGCTGCGCAGGGCGATCTTCGTGGAGACCGCAAACCGCGAGAGGCAGATCGCCGCCTCCGACCCCGCATCCCCCGGCGACCGCCGCAAGGCCCCTGCGGAGGAGAGGGCGGAGCGCGAGAGGCGCTACGCGTTCTGCACGAACTGGAGCCTGCCGCCGGACGAGACGCTCGAGTTCGTCGTCCCGGACGTGAACGGCGCCTCGAGCGACCCGCGCGTGAGCCCGTCCAGCCCGTATCGCGGCCGCATCGGCATGCAGGTCGCCCCCGGCCGGTGGCGTCCGTACCGCCAGCACTCGCTCTACATGGGCCTCGTCACGGCGTGCCTGGCCCTGGCGGGGGCCGCGTTCGGGCTTGGCCGGCGGAAGGGCGCTCCGCTCTGCGCCGCGCTCGCCTCCAGCCGGGGCGACATCGCGTTCTGGTGCGCGGCGTCTGCGCTGCTGCTGCTCTGCGCCTTCGGCGCGTTCACCCCGTTCTACCGGCTTGTGTTCGCCCTGCCCGTCGGCGACCTGATACGCTGCCCGGTGAAGTTCGTCCACCTTCTCGAATGGTGCGTGGCGGCCCTCGCGGGCTTCGGGGCGCACGCGGTGCTCTCCTCGCGCCTCGCCGGGAAGGCCCCGCTCGCGTCCGCCATGGCCGTGGCGGCCGCGCTTGCGGCGAACGTCGCGCACCTCGCCGCCGTCGATTCCCGCTACTGCGCCGTGGACCCTGCGGACGTCGCGCGCATCGCGGTCGCGCGCGACACGGGGTCGGACTCCATCGCCTTCGCGGCGGACGCGGCGTCCGCCGTGCCGGACGCGGAGTGCGTGGTCGCCGCGAGCGCGTCCTTCGCGAAGGGCTCCGCGATCGTGAAGGCGGTCTCCTCCGGCGACTGCGCGGTCGAGTCGTTCTGGGGCTTTCGCGGCGGAAGGTTCGTCAAGACGCCGCGAGAGCGGGCGGACTTCGCGCTCCTCCGGCGGAGGGGGAGCGCGCGCGAGCCGCTCGGCGGGACGTCCGTGCCGGGCGCCGTGCCGCTCGTCTCGCTCGTCACGACGCTGTGCGTCTGCGCGCTCTGCGCGGCCAAGGCGGCGGGCCTGGGGGCGCGGAGGTAGGGCGTGCTGGTCGCGATTCTAGCCTCCGGGTCGCCGCCGTCGCACGAGGTCCCTCTCGGGATCCTGCGCCGGGCGGACAGGCTCGTCGCCTGCGACGGCGCCTGGCGCGCGGCGCTCGCCCTGGGGCGCGTGCCGGACGCGGTGGTCGGCGACGGCGACTCGCTCGGCGACGGCGCCCGCGCCGAGCTCGCCGGGATGGGCGTCGCGCTCGCGCTCGACGGCGAGCAGGAGACGAACGACCTCTGCAAGGCGTTCCGCCACGCGGTCTCCTCCATCCCCGGCGCGGCCGATGGCGAGATTGCCGTGCTCGGCGCCACCGGGAGGCGGGAGGACCACTCCATCGGCAACGTTTTCCACCTCGTCGACTTCGCCCGTCGCGTCCGGCTCGTCTCCATCGTCACGGACAGCGGGGTGTTCGAGCCGGCGCTGCCGCCGGGCCGGGAGTGGGAGTCGTACGCCGGAGACCCGGTGAGCGTCTTCGCCCCCATTCCGGGAACGTCCGTGTCGTCCCGGGGGCTCGAGTGGCCGCTGGACGGCGTCGCGCTCGACTCTCTCTGGAAGGGCACCCTGAATCGCGCGACGGGCCGCGCGTTCTCCCTCTCCGTCAGCGCCCCGGTGATCGTCTACCGCCCCTGGCGGGTCATGGGTTAGCGAAGTTTTGGGTTGAAAAAAAAAACCAT
>CAVERN010000055.1:0-8011 GCA_963618095.1 bacterium
GACGCCCAAGAAGCCGAACTCGGCTCTGCGCAAGGTCGCCCGTGTGCGCCTGACGACGGGCGTTGAAGTGACGGCCTACATTCCCGGCGAAGGCCACAATCTGCAGGAGCACAGCGTGGTGCTCGTGCGCGGCGGCCGTGTGAAGGACCTTCCTGGCGTGCGCTACCACATCGTGCGCGGCGTGCTCGACTCGCTGGGCGTGAACGGGCGCAACCGCAGCCGTTCGAAGTACGGCGTGAAGCACCAGAAGGAAGAGAAGAAGTAAGGGGTTAGAGAAATGTCCAGACGTTCCAAGAAGATCGAAAAGCGCGTTTCCGTCGATCCCAAGTACAATTCCGAGCTGATCGCCCACGTCATCCGCGTCATCATGAAGGATGGCAAGAAGACGACGGCCGAGAAGATCGTGTACGGCGCCCTCGACCACATCGCCGAGGAAGTCAAGAAGTCCCCCGCGAAGTTCGAGAAGGGCGAAGGCGACCAGAAGACGATGGTCACCGACCCGGTCGAGATCCTGTCGCAGGCGATCGAGAACATGAAGCCGGAGATCGAGGTCAAGACCCGTCGCGTGGGCGGCACCACGTATCCGGTGCCGGTGACGATCAACCCGGTGCGCCGTCTCTCCCTCGCGCTGCGCTGGATGACCACGTTCGCCTCCGGCCGCCACGGCATGGGGATGTCGGCTGCGGTCGCGGCCGAAATCGTCGACGCCTTCCAGGGCCAGGGCAACGTCATCAAGAAGCGCGACGACGTGCACAAGATGGCCAACGCGAACAAGGCGTTCGCGCACTACGCGTGGTAACAGCTCAATTGTTTCTCCAAGCGCGCAAGGGGATTCGCCGTCACGGCGGATCCCCTTTGTCGTTTTCAAGAGGGCTTGTCGCGATGGGGCGAAAATGATAAACTAAAAAGACAGTTTTTTCGCCGAGCCGACTTCACGAACGAAGGGCGGAGAGGCGCCACAACCAAGGTCAAAACAAGATGCGCAAGAAAATCATTGCCGGTAACTGGAAGATGAACGTCAAGCCGTCCGAGACGGCTGCCCTCGTGAAGGGCGTCGCCGAGGCGACGAAGGATTACACGAATGTCGAGATCGTGTGCTGCACGCCCGCGATCGACGTTCCCGCTGCGGTGGCCGCGGCCGCCGGCACGCAGGTCGGCGTGGGCACGGAGAACTGCCACTGGAAGGAAAGCGGCGCCTACACGGGCGAGATTTCCACGGGCATGATCCTCGACGCCGGCGCGAAGTACGTGATCATCGGCCACAGCGAGCGCCGCCAGTACTTCGGCGAGACGGACGAGACGGTGAACCTGCGCGCGCGCGCCGCGATCGCGGCCGGCCTGACGGCGATCGTCTGCGTCGGCGAGACGCTCGAGGAGCGCGAGGCGGGCAAGCTCGTCGAGGTCATCGAGCGCCAGATGAACGTCGGCCTCAAGGACGTCACGGCGGCGGACTGCGCGAAGCTCGTCATCGCCTACGAGCCGGTCTGGGCGATCGGCACGGGCAAGACGGCGACGCCCGACCAGGCGCAGGAAGTCCACGCGCTCATCCGCGCGACGCTCGCGAAGCTCGTCGGCGCCGAGACGGCGGAGACGGTGCGCATCCAGTACGGCGGCTCGATGAAGCCCGGCAACGCGGCGGAGCTGCTTGCGAAGAAGGACATCGACGGCGGCCTCATCGGCGGCGCGGCCCTCAAGGCGGCCGACTTCGCCGGCATCATCGCCGCGGCCGCTCAGGCGTAGGCGAGGAGGCGGATCATGGCGATTGAGAGAGCGAAGGCGCTGGCGGCGGCCGCGGCTGCGGTGGCGGTCTGCTCGACTGCGGCGTTCGGCGAGGTCTACGGCGATCTGCCGGACTCCACGCACGCCTGGGCGGTTCACGACTGGAACCGCCCGAAGCCGGCGAAGGTCGCGCCGGCCGCGCAGATAGGCCAGCCGCCGTCCGACGCCGTCGTCCTCTTCGACGGCACGAAGGAGTCGTTCGAGAAGAACTGGTGCGACGACAAGGGCGGCGCCTCGCAGTGGAAGTATTCGCCGGACGGCTACTTCTACACGATTCCCGGCTGGAAGAACGGCGGCGCCGTCTACACGCGCACGGCGTTCGGCGACTGCCAGCTCCACGTCGAGTATCGCCATGACGCCGCCGACGTCGCGAAGCACGAGGGGAAGCCGCAGATGCGCGGCAACTCCGGCGTGTTCCTGATGGGCAGCTACGAAGTCCAGGTGCTCGAGTCCTACACGACCTCGCGCGAGATGGAGGGCAGGCCCGGCTACGTGGACAACTACGCGGACGGACAGGCCGGCGCGGTCTACGCGGAGAACCCGCCGCTCGTGAACCCGGCGCGTCCGCTCGGCGAGTGGCAGGTCTACGACATCGTGTTCCACCAGCCGGTGTGGGACGGCCTTCGGCTCGTGCACCCCGGCAGCGTGTCCGTGTTCTTCAACGGCGTCCTCGTGCAGGACCACTGGGAGATGGAGGGCCTCACCACGCACAGGGTGCGCCGTCCGCTCGCGCCGCACAAGAAGGTCGGCCCGCTCAGCCTGCAGGACCACGGATGCATCGTGCAGTACCGGAACATCTGGTACCGTCCGCTCGCCTCGCGCTGGGCGAACACGACGCACAGCGCGCTCTCCGGCGACGCGAACGACGTGATGAAGCTCCGCCGCGAGACGGCGGCGAGGCTCTTCGCGAAGATCGAGAAGCCGATAAGGCCGACGATCGCGAACATGGAGGCGCTTGGCGAGGTGATCGGATACGCGCGCGAGGGCGAGTACGACAGGCAGTGGCGCGTCCTTGCGGAGGCCTTCCACGCGGTGCTCGACGGGATGACGGACGAGGAGTGGAAGTCTAACAGGCAGGCTCTCCTCCATCTGCGCGGCACGCTCGACGCCCTGATCCGCGCCGGAGTCGTCCCCCAGAAGTGCGGCACGCGCAGGCGCATAAGCGCGGCGGCGCTCCGTCTGGGCTGGGAGAAGTGACGGAGCGGAGGCGCGGGGTCGGCATGGGCCTGCAGGCGGAGGATCACAACCGGCAGCCGAAGGTTGCGGTGATCAACGACTTCTCCAGTTTCGGGAGGTGCTCGATCGCCGTGACCCTGCCGATCCTCGCGGCGATGAAGGTGCAGTGCTGTCCGGTGCCGACCGCCCTGTTCACGAACCACACGGGCTTCCCGTCGTACAGCTGGACGGACTGCACGGACCACATGGACGACTACATCGTGCAGTGGCGCCGTCTCGGGCTGCGCTTCGACGCGATAGCGACCGGATTCCTCGGGTCGCGCCGCCAGATAGACTTCGTGTTCCGGTTCATCGAGGCGTTCCGCGCGCCGGACACGCTCGTGCTCGTCGATCCGGTGATGGGGGACTACGGCCGCCTCTATGCGACGTACGATTCCGAGCTCGCCACCTCCATGCGGCGGTTTCTCGACGTCGCCGACGTGCTGACGCCGAACCTGACCGAGGCCTGCGTGCTGGCGGGGCGCGACTATGACCCGGCCATGTCGGACGACGACCTCGAGGGCCTGTGCAGGAGCCTCTCCCTGAACGCCAGGAGCGTGGTCGTGTCGGGGATAGCGAGGGGCGGAAGCCTCGTCAACTTCATCCACGAGAAGGGCCGGCCGCCGCAGACGCTCGCCGCCGCGCGCATCGGGTGCGACCGAAGCGGCACCGGGGACGTGTTTGCGTCGGTGCTGCTCGGCGCGCTCGTGAACGGCTCGGGGTTCGCGGACGCGGTGGGGCGCGCGGCGCGCTTCGTGTCGGGCGCGGTCTCGCGCTCGGAGGAGCTTGGCGTGCCGCCGCACGACGGCCTCGCGTTCGAGGAGACGCTTTCGGAGCTGATTGCATGAACACAGTTACGTACCAGGTGAAGAGAGCGGTGTACGTGAACCTCACGAACAGGTGCCCGTGCGCCTGCACGTTCTGCCTCAGGAACAACGCGTCCGGCGTGTTCGGGTCCGGCCCGCTCTGGCTGGAGCGCGAGCCTTCGGTCCAGGAGGTCGAGGAGTCGCTCTCCGGGTGGGACCTCTCGCGCTTCGGCGAGGTGGTGTTCTGCGGGTACGGAGAGCCGACCGAGCGCCTGGACGCGCTCCTCTCCGTCGCCGGGTTCGTGCGGGGGCGGTGGCCGTCCGTGCGGATGCGCGTGAACACCAACGGCCTGGCGGACCTGATAGCGGGCGAGCCGACAGCGCGGAGGTTCGCGGGGCTGGTGGATTCCGTCTCGATCAGCCTGAACACGGACGACCCCGAGGAGTACCTCGCGGTGTGCCGCCCCCGGTTCGGCCGGGCGGCGTACCCGGCGATGCTCAGGTTCGCCGAGGAGGTGAGGGAGTTCGTGCCGGAGGTGGTGATGACGGTGGTGGGAGAGCCGGTCACCTCCGTCGAGAAGCAGGAGCGCTGCCGCGCGATCTGCGACAGGCTCGGCGTGCGCCTCCGCGTGCGTCCATACGAGCGCAAGTCGTAATTTCCCCCTTGATTTCCGCATTGGTTTACTGTATCATACGGGGCGTTTTTTCCACATCACAGACCTTAACAAGAAAGAGGATAGAAGATGAAGTTCTCAAAGACCATGATGGCCGTAGCAGGGGTTCTTGCGCTGACCGTTGTCGGGTGCAAGTATGACGACGCCGCCGATGAGGGCGACCTGGATTCCGGCTCCTCCGCCCGCGGCCAGAACGTCGACACGGTCGGCGGTCCCGCCATCGACGAGAACGGCATGGCGGCCACCGAGCTTCCGTTCGACAAGAACCCGAACTTCGTCCGCTGCACCGACGTCACCTTCGACCCGGTCTACTTCGGCTTCGACGCCTCCAACCTCGCGCCGTCCGAGCTCGACAAGATCGACCGCGTCGCGCAGCATCTGAGGGACAACGCCGATCGCGTGGTCATCGTCGAGGGCAACTGCGACGAGCGCGGCTCCAACGAGTACAACCTCGAGCTCGGCAGCCTCCGCGCGATCTCGATCCGCGACTACCTCGCGACGCTCGGCATCTCGGGCGACCGGGTGCAGACGAAGAGCTACGGCGAGGAGAAGCCGGCGGTGATGGGCTCTGGCGAGGAGATCTGGGCGCAGAACCGCCGCGGCGAGTTTGCGATCTACAGGCACAAGTAGCGGATCTGGCGTCAGATGTTCGCCTTTGTCTTTGATTCGGTCGGGGGCGGCGAGTGGCTTGTGCTGCTCGCCGTCATTCTTATCGTCGTGGGGCCGAAGAATCTTCCGTCCGCCGCGCGGAAGATGGGGCAGGTGATGAGCCAGCTTCGTCGGGCGGCGGACGAGTTCAAGCGCCAGCTCATGACGATGGACGACGAGATGAAGCGCACGGCGGAAGACCTGAAGCGCGAGTACATCGACATGCCGGAGGACTCCACCTCCGCAGACCGGGCTCTCGCCGAGAGCGCGGAGGCCGAGTCGTCCGGCGAGGTCGCCGCAGAGCCCGACTATTCTGACGACTACCCCGGGCAGGACTACTACGGCGAGACGGACGAGGACGGCCTGGAGGTCGCCTCGGCCGGTCCGGGCGCGGATCGAGGGGACGCGGCGCCCTCCGCGGAGGTCGCCGCCACGCAGTCGGGCGAGGGGCAGGAGGACGCAAATGGGCAAGATTCGGAAACTGCTTAAGGATCCGGACGCCGTAAACGATCCGCCGCGTCCGTTCTTCGAGCACATCCTCGCGCTGCGGCAGTGCCTGGTGCACTCCGCCATCGCGTGGATCGTGGCGTGCGTGCTGGCGGGCGTCTTCTCGCCGCAGGTGCTCGACTGGCTGAAGTCCCCGGCCGCCGCGCTCGAGGCGGCCGACAAGCTCCACATCGAGGGGCTCGATCTCATGAGCGGCTTCTCGGCGATCATATCGATCGCGCTCTGGGGCGGGACCGCGCTCTCGTTCCCCTGCGTGATGTACTTCGCCCTGCGCTTCGTGTTCCCGGCCCTCACGAAGCGCGAGAAGGTGGCGATCCTGTTCTACCTGTTCGCGGGGGCGGGGTGCTTCGCCCTCGGCGTGTGGTTCTCGTACTCCAGGATCGCGCCGCGCGCGGTGGAGTTCTTCGACTGGCTCAACGGATGGGTGCATCTGCCGGTGACGACGGTGCGGATCGAGGGCTACATCTCCGTGGTGCTCAAGCTGATCATCGCCTTCGGGCTTGTCTTCCAGGTGCCGCTCATACTCTTCGTGCTCGGATGGCTCGGCGTGATAACCTCCGACATGCTCCGCAAGTACCGCAGGTTCGCCATCGTGATGGCGTTCTTCCTCGGGATGGCGCTCACGCCCCCCGATCCGATGAGCCAGATTCTCATGGCCGTGCCCCTGTGCATCCTCTACGAGATGTGCATCTGGGGCGTGTGGGCCAAGGAGCGCTTCAGCATAAGGCTCTGAGTCTCGTCGGATGAGGGCGAAGTACGCCATACCCTTGGGCTTCGTCGGCGTGATTCTTGTCGGCGCCGCGGTGCTCATGCTTCCAGTCTCCGGCGGGCTCGGGGCAATGGACGCCCTGTTCACCTCGTGCTCGGCGGTGTGCATCACCGGCCTGACCGTGATCGACCCCGGGGCGGATCTCACCGTCTTCGGACAGGTCGCGCTGGCGTCGCTCGTGCAGGTGGGATGCACGGGCATAATGACGTTCGGCACCTTCATCCTCGTCGTGGCCGGGCAGCGGCTGTCCCTCGGCCAGGAGTTCTCGATCTCGAACGCATACGGCGTGAAGGGGGTGAAGGGCTTCCGCCGTCTCGTCGCGTGGGTGGTGCTGTCGATGCTCGCTATCGAGGGGCTCGGGGCGCTGGCCCTCAACGCCGCGATCCACAGTCCGTACCGGGCGTGGTTCTACTCGGTGATGTCGTTCTGCAACGCGGGGTTCGTGGTCGATCCCGGCGGGACGCTCCCGTTCGCGGGAAGCCCTGCGGCGCTTCTCGTGATGGGAGCGCTTGTGGTCCTTGGCGGCATGGGCTTCATGGCGACCTACAACGTCTGCACCATAAAGTTCTGGCGGCGCTCCCTCATCAGGCAGGGACGGCTCTCGCTCCACACGCGCGTGGTCATCTGGTCCACGGCCGCCTTCATCGCGGTGGCCTTCCTCGCGTTCCTGGCGCTCGAGCACGGCGGGGCGCTCGACGGGATGGGGTGGGGCGAGAGGCTGTCGGTGGCGTTCTTCCAGGCGGTGACGCCGCGCACGAGCGGGTTCACCGTGGTGCCTCTCGAGACGATGCATCCCGCCACGCGCTTCCTCGCGGAGCTGCTGATGTTCATCGGCGCGGCCCCTGGCTCCGCCGGCGGGGGGATAAAGGTCACCACGTTCGTGGTGTTCCTCTTCACGGTCCACTCGTACTGCCATCGCCGGCGCGAGGTGGTGCTCTCAAAGCGGACGATCCCGCCGGAGGTGATCCGCGAGGCCCTGATCATAACGTTCGTGTTCCTGTTCTGCATCGCCCTCACCGCCATGGCGCTCCTCGTCACCGAGCACGGGCGGGAGGGGTTCGACTTCGAGAGGCTTCTCTTCGAGTCCGTGTCGGCCGTGACGACCACGGGGCTGTCGTTCGGCGGCACCACGGCGTCCCTCTCCACGGCGGGGAGGTTCGTGGTGATGCTGGCGATGTTCGCCGGCAGGCTCGGCGCGCTCACCATAGTGCTGATGATCGCCGGGGACGACGATCCCGAGACGGTCCGCTACCCCAAGGAGGACATCCTCGTCGGATAGGCGTCAGCGGTGCATGGCCCCGAGCAGGCTCTCCTCGGCGGCGCGGAGGCATCCCAGCATCGACTCGGCGTCGGCGGCGGCCCGGATGTCCGCGAGAAGCGTGGTGCCGTGCGCGAGCAGGCACAGGCGGGCCAGCGCGTAGAGGTGCAGCCTGCGGTCCGTGCAGTTGAGGAGGAAGAAGATGTCGGAGCCCTCGCCGTCCGGGGCCCCGAAGAACACCGGGCGGACCGTCTTGCCGAGGCAGAGGAACGATTCGGACACGAGGTACTCGTCGTGGAACTTCACGTGCAGGAACGCCGCGCCCCCGCCCACGGCGGTGGAGGCCGCCTCCTCC
>CAVERN010000055.1:8117-10463 GCA_963618095.1 bacterium
CGCTCGACGAGCCCCCGGAAGAGCGCCTCGCTGTCGTAGACGAGCCCCGTGGACTCCGCCAGGTCCGTCATGTCCCGCAGCACCCCGCCCCTGTTCCGGGCGGTGAGCGCCGGGCTTATCGCGCAGAGCGGGAGGAGGTCGCTCACGCGCACCTCCCCGGCGGACCGCGCGCGCTCGGACATCGCGTGGGCGTGCTCGCCCGAGAGCTGCCTCGGGGCGAGCCCGATCGTGCGCCGCTGCGCCCATTCGCCGAGGAGGGCGCTGTCGAAGAGGAAGTCGTCGCCGTGCTTCACGGACGGCACCTCCTCGCGCTGGGCGAAGTGCTTGAGCTCGAGCGCGTCCATGTGCAGGAGGGCCGCGGCGGACTTCAGGTCTATGAACCTCTGCTCCATCTCGTGTGTCCCCTATGCCGTCACTTCACGCGGCGGCACTTCGCGCGGCGGCACTTCACGCCGGCCTGCCTGAACATCCTCTCCACGGCGTCAAGGTGCGGGTAGTCCCCGCCGTAGACGACCTCCCTGATGCCGGAGTTGATTATCAGCTTCGCGCACGTGAGGCACGGGGAGATGGTCACGTATATCGTCGCCCCGGCCGTGGCGTGCCCGTAGTACGCGGCCTGGCAGATGGCGTTCTGCTCGGCGTGCACGCAGAGGCACTCCTCGAGGTGCTCGCCGCTCTTCACCTTCCCGGCGCAGCGCGGGCAGCCGCCGTCGAAGCAGTTCCTGACCCCGCGCGGCGTGCCGTTGTAGCCGGTGGAGATTATGTGGTTGGACTGCACTATCAGCGCCGCGACCTGGCGCCGGGAGCAGTTGGACCTCTTCGCCACCACTCCGGCTATCTCCATGAAATACTCGTCCCAGCCAGGACGAGGATCGGCAATTCGCTTCGTTTTCATGCGCGTATTGTAGCACATTCCGGGACGGCCGACGCAAGGTAAAGGGGCCTGTGCGGACGGCGCAAGCCGTCCGTTTGAAAACCCGATGGCGTGTGGTAGAATATGCGCCATGCAAATGAAGGTTAAAGACGACGATGGTGCGCCGCTGCATTCGAAGGCGGAGTGGTTCGCGCATCTCATGGAGCGCGAGGAAGCCGCGGCTGAGTTTAAGGGGCTGTGGTATTGGGACTGCCTTGACGGAGAGGAATGGGCGCGGCTTCTGTCGGTGCGTCCGCAATATGACAACAAGTGCGACTGGTGGAAATTGAACGGACCAGACTGGGTGACCCTTCTGGACCGACAGCCGCAGTTTGCCGACAGATGCGATTGGGACAAGCTGGACGGGCGTGACTGGCGCGCACTTCTCGGGCTTCAGCCGCAATTCGCGGATTTGTTCAAGGAGCAGATTGTTGATGGCGTGAGATATTGGTATGATGACTACGCCGCGATCATGTGGGGGGAGATAGTTGATCCGGGATTCTCGGGCGCTTTGGCTGTTCCTCATGTGCTTGGGGGGCATCCTGTGCAGTATGTTGCGAAGAGGGCGTTCGCCGGTTGCTCAAGATTGACTTCTGTCGTGATTCCCCAAGGGCTGGAGGTCATCGACGATTCGGCCTTCGCAGGGTGTACGAGCCTGGAAAGTGTCGTTCTTTCAAGTTCGGTGAAGTCCATTGGCGACGAGGCTTTTTGCGGCTGCGTTCGGTTGTCTTCTCTGACAATACCGAAGGGTGATTTGTATCATATCTGGAAGGATGCGTTCAAGGCTACGCCATTGGTTGAAGACGATGCAACGGGCGTGGCGATTTGCGACGGCTGGGTCATCGGGAGCAATGCCAGATGCCCTGCGGTGGTTGATCTGCCGGAGGGGGTGCGCGGGATGGCGTATTTCGCGTTCGAAGGGCGGGTCGAGTTGAAGTCTGTAACGATGCCAAAGGGTGTGACGGAGATACCGGCATGGGCGTTTCAAGGATGCGAGAATCTGCGAACTGTCGTAATTCCTGAAGGAGTGACGACGATTGGGTTGAGATCGTTTCATGGATGCAGACGATTGTCGTCGGTGACAATTCCGTCAAGTGTGGTCGGAATAGGCTTCAGGGCGTCTGGTGATTGCGACAGGACTTCTCCTCCCGGCATGTGCGGAATGTACGGGAGCGCATTCTCCGACTGCTCCGAACTGGTGACGATCGTGTTTGAGGGACTTCCACCGATGCCGGATAAAAGTCGAGAAATGTGGAAGGGACTTCCCGATTACACAGTCGGCTACTATCGTCCCGAGCACGAGGCCGAATGGAAGAAGGTCATCGACCATTGGTCTGGCAGTTGGAATGGGCTGAGGATGGAGGAGTTGTCTTCTACGGGGAGCGTCGCGGGAACGGCTAACCCCCGCGACGACGACAATTTAACGTAGCATC
>CAVERN010000056.1:0-10137 GCA_963618095.1 bacterium
CTGCGCTTCGCGCACCTTCTCCAGGGTCTCTTCGAGGTCTGCGACCGGATTTTCCGCCGCAGGTGCTTCGACTGCTTCTGTACTCATTTCCTTGACTTCTTCTTTACGGTTTTGTTGCTTGCTCTCCAAAGGCACTGCTTCGGAAAAACGGGCGCGTATTATAGCACCTTGCATAGCGATATTCAAGTAGCGATATTAAAATATCTATTCATCCCGCGGAATTTGCTTTTGCGCCGCAAATGTGGTACTATCTTCCGCAAATTTCATGCGAAATAGCGTCCATGTGTTGGGGCCTTCGCCCTGTCGCTGACGGAGAGAAAGATGAAGATAGCGAAGCTGGTTCTCAGCCTCACCATAATTTCGGCAATATGCGCCGGGGTGCTTGCGAGCGTCAACGCCCTGACGAAGGACGCCATTGCCGGCATACGCGCCCGGCAGGCGCTCGACGCGGCGGCGGCCGTGATGCCGGCTTCCGCCGGGAAGCTTGCGGTGGAGGAGCTTTCGGACGGCGTCTACGTGGGCAAGGACGGCTCCGGAAAGCGCGTCGGCTACGCCGTGAGGGGGAGCGATCCCTCCGGGTACGGCGGGGACATCGTGCTCATGGTGGGCTTCACGGCGGACAGGAAGGTGGTGACGTACCGCAAGCTCGAGGCGGCGGAGACGCCCGGGCTTGGCTCGAACCTCACGAGCGAGGGCTTTGTCGGCCAGTTCGCGGGGATGGACGCCTCGTCCCCGCTCGCCGTGAAGAAGGATGGCGGTCTTGTCGAGGCGATAACCTCCGCCACCATCACCTCGCGGGCGGTCTGCGGGGCGATAAACGACGCAAGCGTCAAGCTGAAGGGAGCAATGGGGAGATGAAGATAGGTCGCAGGGGATTTCTCAGGGGGGCCGCGTTCGCGTCCGCCCCGCTTGTGCTGCCGGGGTGCGCGGCGCTCACGTTCTCGTCCAACGAGAAGATCCGCGTGGCGGTGATCGGGCTAGGGCGCATAGCGTCCACGTTCGAGATGCCGGGCGTGCTCGCTCGCCCGGACCTCGCGCGCATAGTCGCCGTGTGCGACCTGGACTCGCGCCGGGTGGACTTCGCGAAGCAGAAGATCGAGAAGGCCTACCGCGGGAAGGGGCTCGCCGGATACGAGGTCGCCGGGTACCGCGACTACAAGGAGGTCTGCGCGCGCGGGGACGTGGACGCGGTGATGATCTGCCTGCCCGACTTCTGGCACGCGCTCGTGGCGACCACGGCGATCTGCTCCGGCAAGGCGGTGTGGCTGCAGAAGCCGTTCACGCAGACGATCCGTGAGGGCCGTCTCCTCGCCAACCTCGCGAAGAAGTACGGCACGGTGATGCAGGTCGGCTCGCAGCAGCGCAGCTGGAACCAGTTCCAGGCCGTCTGCAAGGCCGTGCAGGAAGGGCGCATCGGCGCGGTCAGGCGCGTGGAGGTCGGCCTCGGCATCGACAAGGCCGGCGGCTGCCGCCGGCCCGAGCCGGTCCCCAGGACGTTCGACTACGCCACGTGGCTCGGGCCGACGGACCCGACGGTCCCGTACAACTGGACGCGCTGCCACACGCAGGACCTCAGCCGGATCGAGGACCGTCCGGGCTGGATCCAGCTCGCGCCGTACGGCTGGGGCATGATAACGAACTGGGGCGCCCACCACCTCGACGTCGCGCGCTGGGGCCTCGGCTCGATCGAGCCCGAGAAGGTCGAGGGCACGTGCCAGTGGATGGACCTCTCCGGCGACAGGCTCTGGAACGTCCACACGAGCTACGACCTGCACTACTCCTTCAACGGCGGCAGGACCGACGTGCACGTCTGCGACAGGTACCAGAACGGGATCAAGTTCGTCGGCGAGAGCGGCGACTGGCTCTGGTGCACGCGCGGCGCGGCGCGCGTCACGGCGTCCGACCCGATCCCGAAGGTGCGCCCCGGCGACCTCGGCCCGATCGCGGCGTCGCGCCCCGAGCTCCTCCCGCCGCTGGAGCGGATGCCGAAGGGCGTTCTGGAGCTCCACGTCGACAACTGGCTCGAGGCGATCCGGGCGGGCGACCCCGGGAGGACGGTGACGAACGCCGAGGAGGCGCACCGCTCCACGTCGCTCTGCTCGCTCGGCCAGATGTGCATGGAGCTCGGGCGCGGCAGGAAGTCGTACTCCCTCAGGTGGGATTCCGCGGGGGAGACGACCGGGGACGCCGCCGCGGACGCGCTCATGAGGCCCTTCGCGCGCGACAGGTTCGACCTGAGGGTCAACCTCCGGGAGTTCGGCCTGGACTTCGACGAGGTCATGAAGGGGTGAGCAGGGACCGGTCATACGACTTCATGTACGCCGCGGAGTCTACGCAGGTGCTGTACGCGCCTGCGCGGGCGCTTGAGACCTTCGGCTCGACGTGCGTCGACTACCACCTCCTCTCCGAGCTCGAGGACTACCCGGGGAAGGTGAGGATACGCGAGGGCCGCCTCCAGGCGAGCAAGCCGGAGATCATAACGCCCGAGCGGTACGTGAAGGACGAGTTCGAGGGCTTCGGCGAGATGGCCCGGAGGTACTACGAGTTCCTCAAGATGCACGAGGACGACCTCAAGATCCTGAAGTACGGCTACCGCCTGAAGCAGGAGGCCTTCTCCGAGCAGATCGTGACGGACTCGATGGAGGCGGTCTCCGAGCGCGTGGTGGGCGAGGTGAAGTCCGGCGGGCGCCCGTTCGACGCCGTCATAAGGGGCGTAGACGACCCGTGGGACGTGTGCCTGATGCGCTTCTTCTGGATGCACACCAGGGCGTCCGTCGCGAAGAACGTGGAGGACTTCAAGAACGCGGGGATGATGAAATGACCAGGCGCACAAGGATAATCGCGGTCGCGAACCAGAAGGGCGGGGTCGGCAAGACGACCACCGTCGTGAACTTGGCGGCGGCGCTCGCGCGGAGGCGGTGCACCGTTCTCGTGGTGGACCTCGACCCGCAGGCGAACGCGACGGGCGGGCTCGGGCTTGAGCGGCGCCAGGGCGTGTCGATATACCCGGTGCTGCTCGGCGAGGCGGAGATCGCCGACGTGATACAGCCCACCGCCTACGACAACCTCAACATAATCCCGTCGGAGGTGGACCTTGCCGGGGCGGAGATCGAGATCGCCCGCCGGGAGGACCATCTCTCCGTGATACGGCAGGCGCTCGCGCCCGTGCGCGAGTCGGGCGTGTTCGACTACATACTGCTCGACTGCCCGCCGTCCCTCGGCATAGTGATGACCGCGTCCCTCGCGGCGGCGGACGGCGTGCTGGTGCCGATGCAGGCGGAGTTCCTCGCCATGGAGGGGCTTGGGCTCATCACGAACCTGCTCGAGCAGCTCCGCGCCGGGGCGAACCCCTCGCTTGAGCTCAACGGCATCCTGCTCACGATGGTGAACATGGTCGCCACGCAGACGAGGGACGTGATCGCCATGGTCAAGGAGCGCTTCGGCGACCGCGTCTACGAGACCACGATCCCGCGCAACGTGCGCACCAGCGAGGCGCCGAGCTACGGGCAGCCGGTGATGCACTACGACCCCACGTGCAAGGGGGCGGTCGCGTATCGTGCGTTCGCAAAGGAGTTCGTCGCCCGCACGCCGACCCGCTTCGACGACGGCGCGGCGGAAGGCGCGGGCGGCGGCGAAGCGGCCGGGGCCCCGGAAAGCGGGGCGGAGGCCGGCGACGCGGCGGGGGAGACGGGCTTGGGGCAGGAATCGGAGTCGGGAAATGACCAAATCGCTTGAGGATTACATAGAGATAGTCTACGTCCTTATCCACGAGAAGGGGCGCGCGCGCGTGCGGGACATAGCGACTTCGCTGAAGGTGAAGATGCCGAGCGTCGTCAAGGGGCTCTCGGAGCTCAAGAAGCTCGGCCTCGTCTCGCAGGAGCCGTATGGTGACGTGGAGCTCACGGCGAAGGGGCGCCGGATCGCGACGATGGTGCTGAACCGGCACAACAAGATACGCGAGTTCCTGATGAAGATAGGGGTGTCGCGGAGGATAGCGGACAAGGACGCCTGCCTGATGGAGCACATCCTGTCCGCGGAGACGATGGACAAGATACGCGACTTCCTCAAGAAGGGCCCGCCGTCCGCCGCGGCGCCGGCGCGGCCGAGGATTCTCGCGCCGGCGGCGTCCTCCGTCAAGTCAGAAAGCGTCAAAGCAGAAAGCGTCGTACTGTAAGTCATGAATGGTCTTGTTCTTCTCCTCCTCGCGTCCGCGTGCTTCCTTGGCGGATACTTCCTCTACTCCCGCTTCCTCGGCCGGGTGCTCGGCGTGGACCCTTCGAGGGAGACGCCCGCGCACACCAGGCGGGACGGGGTTGACTACATCCCGGCGCACCCCACCGTGCTGTTCGGGCACCACTTCGCGGCCATAGCCGGGGCGGGGCCGATCGTGGGCCCCGTGCTCGCGGCGGAGTTCGGGTGGGCGAGCGTCGCGCTCTGGATCGTGATCGGGTGCGTGTTCATCGGCGCCGCGCACGACATGATAGCGCTGTTCCTCTCCGTGCGCCACGGCGGCGAGTCGATCGGCACGGTGATAGGCGACGTGCTCGGGCGGCCGGGGCGCATACTGTTCCTCCTCTTCAGCTGGTCGGCGCTCGTGCTCGTGCTCGCCGAGTTCACCCGGCAGATCGCCGCGACCTTCGTGGCCGACCCGGCGATCGCCACGGCGTCGCTCCTCTTCATAGCGGAGGCGATCGTCTTCGGCGTGTGCGTCTACCGCCTGCGCATGCCGGTGCTGTGGGCGTCGCTCGTGTTCGTGCCGGTGATGTTCGCGTTCGTGTGGGTCGGGAACGTGCTCCCGCTCGACGTCTGCGCGATGTTCGGGATGACGAAGGAGGCGGCGCAGGGGTTCTGGACGGTGGTGCTCCTCGCCTACTGCTTCCTCGCGTCCACGATGCCGGTGTGGCTTCTGCTGCAGCCGCGGGACTACCTCAACGCCTATCTCCTCTACGCGATGATGGCCCTGGGCTTCGTCGGCGTGTTCGTCGCGCATCCCACGCTCAACATAGACGCCTTCGCCGGGTTCTCGGCGGTCGGGCGCAGCGGGGCGCAGGAGCTGCTCTTCCCGTTCCTCTTCGTGACGGTCGCGTGCGGAGCGTGCTCCGGGTTCCACGCGCTCGTGGCCTCCGGCACGTCCGCCAAGCAGCTGGACAACGAGAGGTCCATCCGTCCGATCGCCTACGGCGGAATGCTCCTCGAGGGCGTGCTCGCGATAATCGCGCTCGTGGGCGTGGCCGGGACGTACGCGAGCCAGCGCGAGTACGTGGCCGCGGTGCAGGGCATGGAGCCGGTGCAGATGTTCGCCTCAACGGTCGCGGGCTTCTGCGTCAGGATCTTCGGGTGGTTCGGCGTCGCGCCCGAGGTCGGCAAGCGCATCGCGGAGTCGTTCATGCTCCTTTCGGTCTCCGCGTTCCTGATGACGACGGTCGACGCCGGCACGCGCCTGGCGCGCTTCTCCTGGCAGGAGCTGATGGACTGCTTCCCGGCGCGGAAGGGCGCCGACGGCGCGCCGCGCCGCGCGCCCGCGGTCGGGCTCTTCCACAACATGTACGTGGGGACCACGATCGTCTGCGCCATAGCGGCCGCGCTGCTCCTCGGGAATCCCAAGGCGGCGAAGTCGCTCTGGACGATCTTCGCCTCCGCCAACCAGCTTCTCGCCTCCCTCACGCTCCTCGCCGCCACGCTCTGGTTCGTGCGCAGCAAAAAGCCGTGCTGGATCACGCTCGTGCCGATGTGCTTCATGCTCTCCGTGTCGTCCTACGCCCTGGTGTCGATCTTCGTCTCGTCCATGGGAGCGGGGGACTGGATGCGCCTCGGCGCCTCGGGCTTCCTGCTCATGGTGGCGATAGCGCTCGTGCTCTTCACGCTCTCCAAGATGCTGGGGAAGAAGGCCTGAGGGCCGGCGGGCCTGTGCTGTGCCACTGGGACGGGATGACACATGGCACAGTCATCCGTCCGATTTCCGCGCGATTTCGCGCAGTTTTCTCTCATTTCGCCTTTGGCACGCGAAGTGCATATCTCTTGGCGATGAATGAAAGGCGGCACATTGGCGCAGTGAGGCATTTCGAGTTGCGCGTGTGCTGCGGAAAAGAGGAATAAGGATATGGCAAAAGTTCTGGGCATAGATTTGGGTACGACCAACAGCTGCATGGCGGTCATGGAGGGCGGGGAGCCGGTGGTGATTCCGAACGCCGAGGGCGCGCGCACCACGCCGTCGATCGTGGCGTTCACGAAGACTGGCGAGGAGCTGGTCGGCCAGGCGGCGAAGCGCCAGGCGGTCACGAACCCGAAGTCCACGGTCTACTCGATCAAGCGCTTCATGGGGCGTCGCTACGAGGAGATGTCCGAGGAGATCAAGATGGTGCCCTACGAGGTGTGCGCCGCGAAGAACGGCGACGCCGCGGTGAAGGTCGAGGGGCGCGAGTATTCGGCGCAGGAGATATCCGCGAAGATTCTCTCCAAGCTCAAACGCGACGCGGAGGCGTATCTGGGCGAGAAGATCACGCAGGCGGTGATCACGGTGCCGGCGTACTTCAACGACGCGCAGCGCCAGGCGACGAAGGACGCCGGCGCGATCGCGGGGCTCGAGGTGCTCCGCATCGTCAACGAGCCGACGGCGGCGTCGCTCGCGTACGGCCTCGACAAGAAGAAGAACGAGAAGATCGCCGTGTACGACTTCGGCGGCGGCACGTTCGACATCTCCGTGCTGGACATTGGCGACGGGGTGTTCGAGGTGAAGGCCACGAACGGCGACACGCACCTCGGCGGCGACGACCTCGACCAGGCGATCATGCGCTGGCTGATCGACAGCTTCAAGGCCGAGCAGGGCATCGACATCTCCGGCGACATGATGGCCCGCCAGCGGCTCAAGGAGGCGGCGGAGAACGCCAAGTGCGCCCTTTCGTCCGCCACGACCTTCGACATATCGCTGCCGTTCATCACGGCGGACCAGACGGGCCCGAAGCACCTGCAGATGACGCTCACGAAGGCGAAGCTCGAGCAGCTCACCGACGAGCTCGTGGAGCGCACCTCCGGCCCGTGCCGCAAGTGCATGGACGACGCCGGGCTCTCCTCGGTCGACGAGGTGGTGCTCGTCGGCGGGCAGACCCGCATGCCGCGCATCCAGGAGCAGGCGAAGAAGCTCTTCGGCAAGGAGCCGCACAAGGGCGTGAACCCGGACGAGGTGGTGGCGATAGGCGCGGCCATCCAGGGCGCGATCCTCAAGGGCGAGGTGAAGGACGTGCTTCTCCTGGACGTCACTCCGCTCACGCTTGGCATCGAGACGCTCGGCGGCGTGCTCACGCCCCTCATCGAGCGCAACACCACGATCCCCACGAAGAAGTCGCAGGTGTTCTCCACGGCGGCGGACAACCAGCCCGCCGTGACGATCGCGATCTTCCAGGGCGACCGCAAGATGGCGCGCGACAACAAGTCGCTCGGCAACTTCAACCTCGACGGCATCCCGCCGGCGCCCCGCGGCGTCCCGCAGATCGAGGTCACGTTCGACATCGACGCCAACGGCATCCTCAACGTCTCCGCGAAGGACCTCGGCACCAAGAAGGAGCAGAAGATCACGATCACCGCCGCCGGAGGCCTCTCCAAGGAGGAGATCGAGAAGATGCGCAAGGACGCCGAGATGCACGCGGCGGAGGACGAGAAGCGCCACGAGGAGGTCGAGATCCGGAACAAGGCCGACGGCCTCGCGTTCCAGGTCGAGAAGACCCTGAAGGACGCGGGCGACAAGATCGACGCCGCCAAGAAGGCGCCGGTCGAGGCGGCCCTCAAGGATCTGCAGGAGACCCTGAAGAACGCCTCGGCGCCGGTCGACGCGATCAAGGCGAAGCAGGAGGCGCTGATGAAGGCCATGGAGCCGGTCGCGCAGGAGATGTACAGCTCCGCGCAGCAGGCCGGCGCCGCCTCGGGCGCGAACCCCGCCGGGGCGAACCCCGGGGCCGGGACGCCGCCGCCGTCCGGCGGCGCCGCGGGCGGCAGCGAGAAGAAGGGCGACGACGTCGTCGACGCGGACTTCACGATGAAGTAGAGTTTCAAGGCTGGTGGTTCTGGAAGTTCTAGTTGTTCTAGGACATCTGGAGCCGATAGGACAGCTAGAACACCGAAAAGCAAAGGAGACACGAAAAATGAAGATAAGACCACTGGGCGATCGCGTTCTCGTCGAACCGATCGAGGAGAAGGAGCAGACCGTCGGGGGGATCATCATCCCCGACTCCGCGAAGGAGAAGCCCATGCAGGGCAAGGTCGTGGCCGTGGGCAAGAAGACCGACAAGGACGGCAAGGAGGTCGCGTTCGACGTCAAGGCGGGCGACACGGTGCTTCTGCCGAAGTACGGCGGCACGGAGGTCAAGGTCAACGACAAGAAGCTCCAGCTCGTGAGGGAGGAAGACCTCCTGGGAGTCATCGAGAAGTAAACTCAAGGCCGAAAGGACGGGGAGGCCCCGGCTTCCCCGAGCCCCTTCGGCAAGGAAGCCAGCTTCCTTCTAACCACCAACTACAACTAACAACTAACAACTAAAGAACTATGGCAAAGCAGATCAAGTTCGACGCGGATGCGCGTCAGAAGATACTCGCCGGCGTTGAGAAGCTCAGCGCGGCCGTCACGTCCACGCTCGGGCCCTCCGGGCGCAACGTGATCCTCGACAAGAAGTTCGGGTCCCCGCAGATCACAAAGGACGGCGTGACCGTCGCCAAGGAGATCGAGCTCGCCGATCCCTTCGAGAACATGGGCGCGCAGATGGTGAAGGAGGTCGCCTCCAAGACGAACGACGTCGCGGGCGACGGCACCACCACGGCGACGCTGCTCGCGGAGTCCATCTACCGCGAGGGCCTGAAGAACCTCACGGCCGGCGCGAACGCGACGGCGCTCAAGAGCGGCATCGACAAGGCCACCGCCGCCGTCGTCGACGCGATCGCCAAGCAGGCCAAGAAGGTCAAGAGCGCGGACGAGATCGCGCAGGTCGCGACGCTCTCCGCCAACGGCGAGACCGAGGTCGGCGCGATCATCTCCGAGGCGATGGACAAGGTCGGCAAGGACGGCACGATCACGGTCGAGGAGGCCAAGACGCTCGAGACCACTCTCGACGTCGTCGAGGGCATGCAGTTCGACAAGGGCTACCTCTCGCCGTACTTCGTGACGGATCCCGAGGAGATGGAGTGCGAGCTCGAGAACCCGTACATCCTGCTCTTCGAGAAGAAGATCGCCAACCTCCAGGAGCTCCTGCCGGTGCTCCAGGCGGTCGCGAAGAGCGGCCGTCCGCTCATGATCATCGCCGAGGACGTCGAGGGCGAGGCCCTCGCCACGCTCGTCGTCAACAAGCTCCGCGGCAGCTTCCAGGTGTGCGCCGTCAAGGCCCCGGGCTTCGGCGACCGCCGCAAGGCGATCCTCCAGGACATCGCGGTCCTCACGGGCGGGCAGCTCATCTCCGAGGATCTCGGCGTCAAGCTCGAGAACGTCGGCCTCGACATGCTCGGCCGCGCCAAGAAGGTCACGGTTGACAAGGACAACACCACGATCGTGGAGGGGCTCGGCAAGGGCGCCGACATCAAGGCCCGCATCGACCAGATCAAGAAGCAGATCGAGGAGACGACGAGCGACTACGACCGCGAGAAGCTCCAGGAGCGCCTCGCCAAGCTCTCCGGCGGCGTCGCGATCATCAAGGTCGGCGCGGCCACCGAGGCGGCCATGAAGGAGAAGAAGGACCGCGTCGACGACGCTCTCCACGCGACGCGCGCCGCGGTGGAGGAGGGCATCGTCGCCGGCGGCGGCGTCGCCTACCTCCGCTGCCAGAAGGCGATCGAGGCCCTCAGCCTCGAAGGCGACGAGAAGGTCGGCGCGAGCATCATCGCCCGCGCGATCGAGGCGCCTCTCCGCAAGCTCGTCACGAACGCCGGCCAGGAGGCCGCCCTCGTGATCGCCAACGTGAAGAAGGCCGCCGGCACGAACGGCTACAACGTGCGCACCGGCGAGTACGCCGACCTGCTGAAGTGCGGCGTGGTCGACCCCGCGAAGGTGACGCGCTGCGCCCTGCAGAACGCGGCCTCGATCGCCGGCCTGCTGCTCACGACCGACTGCATGGTCACGGACATCCCCGAGAAGAAGGAGTCCTGCGGCTGCGGCGGCCACGG
>CAVERN010000057.1:0-9990 GCA_963618095.1 bacterium
AAAACCCCCGCAAAACCGCCTCGAAACGCACTTGAAGTTAGCCAAGGGAAAGAAGGGAGTCTGCGGCCCGCGCCCGCCGTCATCCGCGCAGGCAGAGAAGCGCCACCCCCGCGACGATCATGGCGAGCGCCAGGCCCTTGCGCTTCAGGTTGCGCTCGTGGAACAGCGCCGCCCCAAGCAAGAACGTGATCACAACCGAAAACCGGCGCGCCAGCGAGCAGATCGACACCGGGACGCCCGGCATCGCAAGCCCGTGGAAATACAGCCAGTCGGCCATGGCGAGCAAGACCCCCGTGACGGGGACGGTCCACCTCCACTCGAACCTGTCGCGAGCCATGCCGGACACGCGCCGGAAGCAAAGCACGGCGGCATATACCGCGACAAGGCCGATCTGGAACCAGAACTGCACGGCCTCGACGGGGATCCGGCACCTCTGCAGAATGAACTTGTCCCAGATGCCCGACAGCGCGCTCATGCACATTCCGCCCACGGCAAGCCACACCGCGCGGGACCGGAGGAAGTCTATCCCCTCATGACGCCCCGCCCAGCTGAACGCGAAGTATCCCGCAAAGACAAGAACCATGCCAAGCCCCTGGACGGCCGTGGGGATCTCGCCATACAGGAAGAATGCGAGGACAAACACCAGCGAGGGCGCACTGGCGCGTATCGGAGTGGCTATCGTTATGGGCAGCGTGCGAAGCGCGCAGAACGTCAGCAGCCACGACGTGGACACTATCAGGCACTTTATGCCTATCAGCGCAAGATCCTGCGGCGAGACGCACACGGCAGACCTGATCCCGCCCACGGCGCCAAGCGCAGCCACATACGCCGACGCCCCTGCGACGGAGGAAACCAGCAGCACCGGCGCGACCGCGTTGTTCCGGACGCTCGCCTTTTTCGAGAGGTCGTAGAAGGCGAGAAACACCGAGCTCGCCAAAACCCAGAAAATCCACATCTCCCTTATCTCCAAGCGGACGAGAGCGTCAAGCCGACGGAGACGGCCGGGGCATTGCGATGATGCGCAGGTTGGAGAACCTGACAGTCCAGGGCTTCATGCCGCCAGCGAACGAAAACTCGTATCGCCTATCCGACCGAATCTGATAGATCGTGAATATGTAGGTAAGCCTGGTCCGTCCCAAGGGCGTTGTCATCCGGGCCGCCCACCAGAAGTCGCAGGGCTTGACGCCGATGCAGACCGGCGTCAGGCCAGGCTGGTCAAACTCCGCATCCACCACCACCTTTACGTCCTTGCCGTCTGCGCTTTGCGGCACCGGCGGCAATACATACTGCCCGTCCGCCAACTCGCCGCGACAGACCAGCGCGCCATTATCCGCAGGCGCAACGCCGCGCCAAGTCAGCGGCTCGCCCTCTCCGCCCCAGAAGTCGCACGGGGTCACCTTGATGCAGATCGGCTCGCCCTCCGTGAAGTAGGCGGCGTCAAGAGTCGCCTTTACCTTGCCAGTCCTGTCCTTTGGCTCCTTGCAGTACTCGCCGCGTATGTCTTGCTGGAGAATCCTTACGTCGCGTCCGCCCGCGCGATCCTTGCGATATGCCTCAAGCCGGTAGAACCACGTGAACCGGCTTCCCGTCTCCGGGAATCGCACGGACAGCTTGGAGCCCCGGCCATCGAACCATTTGCCGTTCAGGACGACGGGCGACACCGACAGCGCCGCACCTGCCGGGAATGTCGCCGGAGGGTGCCTGTCCCGCATGTTCTCGTGCGAGTAGAACGGCTTCTTCGGATCATACGGCCAGCGGATTGTCCAAGGCTCGTCCGCGCCTATCTCGTCCCCCGTAAGGATCGAATAGCGGCGCACGACGGCGTAGTCGGCGTGTATCTCCATGATCAGCACCGCGCGGTTCTGTCCGGACGAGGTGTAGGCGCCGGTGTAGGCTCCCGTGAAATACGTGAGGCATCCCGCGCTGATCGACGTGTAGGCGCCCTGATGGATGTTCCGCTCGCTGTAGAGCGAGCCATGCGAATGCCCGGTCAGATGAACGACCTGCGGGAACTTTGACAGCATCTTCAGGCGATCCCAGTCGCCCATGAGCTCCGATCCTTCCGTGGTCATCCGTCCAGGATGGTGATCAAACACGAAGACAGGCCTGCCCGGCGTCTTCGCGCAGGCCTTCGAAAGCATCTCCTCGTAGCGTCCGGGGCTCGCCACGGACGGCACGACAAGGAACTCGAAGCCCGCCATCGAGAAGCTGTGGTAGGCCTCGTGCGGAATCTTCAGCATCTTCTTCAGCAGCGCATAGTTGCCGAGGCCCCGCTTGTCGGCATCATCCGGCATGCCAATGCGGTCGTGCCCGGCATATACCCATATCTCCTTCGGGGCGGTCTGCGGATCGCCGAAGACACGCGAACGCATGCGGCACACCTCTTCATACCATTCCGGGTAGAACTTGTCAGCGATGTCTCCGCAGTTGGCGATCACCTGGCATCCATGCCTCTTGAACAGGTTCCACGCCGCCTCACAGGCCTCGACGCCTTTGACGTCCTTGCGCCCGAAATGGGTGTCCGTCGTGATGCCGACCCTAATGAGGGGGAGGTCTTGCGCGGCAGAAAGCCGGGGCGAGACCGACGCCGCGCCCAATCCCAGAAGCACCTCTTTTCTCGTAACGTTCATCTCACTCCCCTTTCACCACCTGCATCTTGCCTATGCCCTGCCTTATGGCTATCCTCATTGACATTCCCGCGCAAGGCGCGAGCAGCGGACTACACGCGAAGAAACACGTCCTTTCGGTAAAGGGCGTACAGAAACGTCCATTCGAATCCAAATGTAGCCGCGGCCAGCACAACCCGCCCCCAGGCGTCCGGAAGGGCGCCGGCCATTCCCCCGAAGAAGAACTTTGCGAACAGCCCAAAGCCCATGATGCAGTTCATCATGTATATCGTGATCGAGTTCATGCCTATGACCCGGAAGAAGAGCGTATTCCTCCACCAGCCCGTCACGTCGATCAGCCAAAAGAAAAGCGCCAGCATTGCCATTGAATAGCCGCCAACCACAAGCACGAACGACGACGACCACAGTATCTTGTTTATCGGCATCGAAAGCCTTCCGAAGCCATGCGCGACAAGGAAGCCCGCCACGCCCAGCATGGCCGCCACTTCAGCGAGGCAGACAGCCTTCCGCCGTCCGGAAAGATCGACGCGCCGAAGCAGTTCGCCCGCAAAAACGCCAAGCATGGCCGTCACGACCGAGGTAAACGTGGAGAGCACCCCCTGGTTGGAGATCAGCCCCGGATGCGTCAGCTTGCCCGGCAGAAGCGTCCGATCAAGCCATCCCGCAAAGCACCCCTCCATCGACAGCGGGTCGAGAGACGGCGCATCAGGAGCGGAGACAAGCACGCATATCGCCCAGTGCACGGCCAACACCGCGACCGCGATCAGCATTCGCGCGCGCGTTCCCGCAAACACGGAAAGCGTCGCCGCGATGGCCCAGGCGATGCCGATGCGCGTCAAGACCGCGCCCCAGACCATGTTGGCGAAGTCAAGCCTGAAAAAGCCATTGTACACGAATCCGAGAAACGACAGGGCCAGTCCACGCCAGACGATCTTGCGCATTATCGCCGCATTGGAATCTCCCCGTGCACGGCGCCTGGCAAGAGAGAACGGCCATGACGTGCCCGCAAGGAACAGGAACAGGGGGAAGATCGTATCCTCAAACCGGAGTCCGTGCCATTGCGCATGACGGAACTGCTCCTCCATCCATTCCTGCCTGAGCCCAAGGGCTGACAGCGTCAAGGTGACGACCGCCGGCAAGCCCATGATGAACATCATGTCAAAGCCCCTTAAGACATCAATGGACACCAATCGCCTGCCGCAGTTCATCGCCATGCTCCTCGCATCACCTTACGACAACGGCCATTCCACGCCTGCCAACGGTGAATCCGGCCGGGGTCGCCGAGACACGGCACGCCGTCTTCAGCTTGCCACCGACCTTGACCTGCCACTTGGACACGTTGCCAAGGCCCTCCGCATTCGGAAGCGCGACCGCCACGTCCACGCACCCGCGCCGGGGCATGGCGTCGATCTCGAAGACGCCGTCCTCGGCGAACGCGAAGCCGTCTATCGAGCCGGTCGCCCCGGCGGCGAGCCGCACGCGGGACAGCGTCGGCGCAAGCGCCTTCTCGCCCTCGTACCTGAGCGCCGCGCCGTTCGCGACGGTGACGGCGCCGACGTTCCCAAGAAGCGAGAACTCCCTCGTGGGCGCCGTGCGGACCGTGCGCCACCCGCTCGCGCGCGTCTGGGACTCGATCACGTCGGACGGCTTGCCGTCATCCGAGTATCCGCCGCCGGTCATCGTGCTCAGCCACAGGGGATAGCTCGCGGGGATCTGCGAGATGCGCTCCACCGCCGAGACCTCGTCCCAGTGGACGCCGTCCACGCTCGCCTGCAGCTGCACGGCCGACGGTATGCTCGCATTGTTCGGAGACGTGATCATGATGTCAAAGTGGTCTATCGGCTGCGCCGCATCGGCAAGATACATGTCGAACGGCAGGTACGTGGCGCTCTCGCCGAAAATCGGCATCTTCTCTCGCTTGCCCTTCAGCCCCTCAAAGGAGAACGAGTTGCCGCTGATGGCATGCCAGGTGGCCGACGTTTTCCCCTCGTCGTTGAAGCGCTTGCGATATCCATCGAACAGCAGCTCGTACACGTTGTACGGCCCGGAAGTCAATTGCTCTATCACCCTGTTCAGGCCAAGCGAGCATTCTCCCGGGCGGAGCGCCGCAAAGGCCGGATTGTACTTGAGATTCAGGTTCTGGCGCGCGCCATCCGCGGAGTAGAGGCCGATCTCGCTGATGTGCAAGCCTACGTGGCTGTCAGACCGACCGCCGCCAAGCGTCTCGCTCTGGCTTGCCACCTCCATCACCATCAGGCGGTAGCGCCGGTAGGCCTGCGGCGCGCGGCGCACGACGAGCGTGCCGCCGTTGACCGCCAGAGAGCCGGAGAACGTCTGGTCGCCGCCGAGCACCCAGGTGTTCGGGCCGTTCTTCTCCACGGAGACCACGCCGTCGCCGTCCGCCACGTCGTGCACCTCGTTCTCGCCCTCGTTCGAGCCGGCCAGCACGAGCGTCTTCGCCCCGGCGCCCACGCCGAACACGTTCGCGTACTTCACGACTCCGCCGTCCGCCAGGAACCCGCCGCGCCCCTTCAGACCGAACGGGCGGTCGGTGCACTGCCGGGCCAGGTTGGTGGTGCACGACATGAGCCCCGTCTCTTCCGCATTGTCGGAGCCGAGCAGGAAGGCGTACGGCACCCTTGCGTCCTCGGACGGCTGGGCGACGTTGCCGTAGAGGTTCGTGGAGTAGCCGAGCGCGGTCAGCTCGCCGGCGCGGTCGATGGACTCGAACGACAGCACGCCGTTCTCGACGGCGAACACGCCCGTGTTGCGGAAGCGTCCGGTGACCGGGAAGTGCCATTCGCCCGTGCCGCGCTTTCCGAAGTAGTAGTTGTACGTCACGGCCTGCCCGTCGACGGTGCGCTCGAACTCGCCGAAGCTGTCTCCGCTCTCCTCGCCGTACGGCGCGAAGACGCTGCGAAGCGCGTTGTCGCCCGCGAGGAACAGGCAGGGGTTCTGCCTGGTCGAAGACCACCTCCTCAGCTTTCCCTTGTAGACGAAGTTGCCGTTTGTCCCCGCATCAAGCACGCAGCTCCGTCCGTTGACCTGAAGATCGCGGTCTGTCGTCTGCCCGGGGCCGATGTAGACGAGGCGCGCGCCCGCGTCCAGCGCCGTCGTCCCGACGCCGGCCGACGAGCCCGCGCGGGACTTCTCGCCAAAGTCCGCAAGGCACACCGAAGGCGCCAGGCCTGTCGTGTACGCTCCGCTGACGCCCCCGGAGAAGGTGCTGTTCGTGCCGCTCAGCGTGAGCCTGCACGAGCGGGCCTGCAGGGCCACGTTCCCGCCGATGACGCCGCTGAACTCGCCGCCGTCGGATTCGCTGTGCGGGCCGTTCGCGACGTAGAGCGTGCAGGCAGAGGCGGCCTCGTTCGTGATCGTCCCGTCGCCGTACAGGCCGCGCATCTGCCAGACGCAGGCGTTGGCGAGGGTCACGACCTTTCCGGGGCTGTCGATCGTCACCGCATGGAATACGTGGTACATGTGGGCCTGCTCGGCCGCGTCGGTCAGCCTCACCGTCCCGCGACGGACGTGGAGGTTGCACTCGTAGTCGGCCACGGTCGTGGAGGAGCTGCTCAGCCTGAGGCGGGAGGCGAGGAAGAGCTCTCCGTCGCCGTCCTTCTCGATCGTGCCGGTCCTGCTCGAGTTGTCGTGGATTGCGAGGTCGAACCGCACCACCGCCCCCTCCGGGACCGTGACGCTCAGGACGGCGTTTGACGGCACCAGGTCCTTGACCGAGTTGAGGAACCCGACGACGGCCAGCCCCTCCTCCGTGGAGGCGTCGATCCCGATGCGCAGATTCGCCGAGTCGAGCGTGACGATGGTGTCCGTCGCCGCGCCGGACGGCGCCGTTCCGCCGACGTAGTGTCCGCCGTCCATCCAGTCGGCGAGGGTCTCCGGGGCCGTCCGCAGGACGAACGTCTCCGCGCTGGCCGCGCAGGAAAGCGCACAGACCGCAATAGCCAGGTATCTCATATGCTTGCTCCTTGTTTGTTCATTTCACGGATGTCAGGCGAAACACATGGCAGCCATGCCGCGGAACCGACACGGATATCTCGCCCTCGTGCACGCCGAGGTCGCACTGCCGCCAAATGTCACGCACGTTCACCTTGCCGCCGAGGCCGGCCTTCGAGAGATCGAACTTCACCTGCTTGTCGTGGAGCTCGTCGCTGAAGTTGAAGAGCCCGAGCGCGACGTCGCCGTTCCGGAGCCTCCGCACCAGCACGTGGCCCCAGTCCACCCTCTCGAGCTCGGGGCGCTCCGCGACCGGCTCCCGGGCGATGGACAGCATCTCGTCGTTGCCCAGGATCGACCTGACGAACCGGCCGAGCCCGGCCGCGCCGAGGCGGACGCGTATCGGCTCCGACCTGAGGCACCACTGCGACAGACGGGAGTACCGCTCGTTGCGGTCAAGGCCGTCCCCTCCGCCTATGCCGCTCCCCGAATCGGCCACGAGCCCGTCCGGCAGCGGCCTCTCCGGCGGCGTCGTGGCGAGCGGCGTCTCCTCGTAGTACGGGCGGACGATGACGTAGTTCACGATGCGCCTCTGGCCGACGCGCCCGACGCGCTCCGTCTCCGAGGCCCAGTCGGAGAGCGTCAGCTCCACCTCCGCGCGACGGGCCTGGAACACGGTCGAGTGCGTCACGCAGACCGGCACGGGCTTGCGCCCCCACCGGCTGCGTCCGTCGGGCCAGCGACGCGACGGGGCCTTGTGCGTGATCCTGAGATCCGGGTCCTCCACGCCTCCCTCGCCGATGCCGACGCTGAACGTGACGTCGTCGCCGCACGGCCCCGGCGTCTCCACGTCGTCGAGGTCCATCGTGCAGCACGAGACGTAGTAGCGCCTCCCGGGGACAAGCCCCTTCATCGTCTGCGACACGCGGTTCGGCCTCTTCGCGCTGCGCGTGAAGAGCAGCGCCCGGTCGCCGAAGCCCGCCGGCACCATCTTGCGGCACTGCACGAACCGGCCGTAGTCCGCCCGCTCGTACGGCACGATGGAGCCGTCCTCGGCGGGCTCGACCTTCCATCCCGCGAAGCCGCGGTCGAAGTCGTTGTCCGTTATGTGCCCCGGCTTGAACGTGAAGCCGTGCCGCTCGGAAAGGCTGTCGGTGTTGCCCAGGATGGCATAGTGCCGGATCACGTCCATATACCAGCGGAACAGCTCCTGGTAGCACCCCATTGCATAGAAGCCGATGCCGCCGACATCCGCAAACGCCGGATCGACGGCCATCTTGCGGACGAAGTCGTCGATCACGACCTTCATGTCCGTGTCCGGCGCGGAGTAGCCGTTCCACCCGCCGGACGTGTTGTATCCCCCAAAGCAGAAGATCATCGAGCCCGCGGCCGCAGGAACCTGTTCGCGCACGGAGGCCAGCAGTTCGGCATAGTGCCGCTCCTGCCACAGCTTCCGCTCTTCAGTAGGATAGGAAATGAGGTACACCTCAGGGACTATCATGCCGCGTCCGCCGCCGGAATTCGCCAGGGCCGAAAGCATTGAGGCCTGTCCGCGAGGATCCTTGCACAGCGCATAGAGGCAGCTGTTCCAGAATATGGACAGCGGGCGCGGGTCGTCGAGAAGCTTCCAGCATGTCTCCGCCATCGAGTACATGTTCTGCCGCGCGACATACGGCGAAGACTCGTCCACCAGAAGCCCATACCCGTCCTTCCAGGAGCAGGACTCCGCCAGCGTCCGTTCCAGCGACTCGGGCGAGCCCCACTTGTCCGACTGCTCCGGGATGCGGGCCTCGCCGCCGACTGCAAAGCCGTACTCCTCGACGTCCCGATGGATCTCGAAGTCCGCCGGATAGCGTATGCTCGGCGCTGTCCTGTAGTTGAAGAACGAATACGTGCTGAACGTATGGTAGAGATACCGGCGCCAGAAATCCGTGCCGATGTCATGCGTGACGAATTCGGTATGCGGAGGGCGTTCGCACGTAGGTGAAATCATCATCCGCTTTACCGTGCGCACGAGCAGCCTGCCGCCGGCCCCCGCCCCGCTCACCGTGACCGTGTGCCGGCCGGCCTTGAGGTTGCGCATTGTGTCAGTCGGCTCGTTTGGACGGAACTTCACGACGGGAACTGCCGCCCCGTCGAGAAAGCCCTTTGCCCCCTGCGGAGCGCCTTCGAAGCCGATGTACACCCATCCGTCTCGCGGGTTGAAGAACGAGACCGTTCCGTCCGCAAGCGGCAGGGAGATGAGCTCGGACACGAAATTGTTGAGCCGGCGCGCCTGAGCGCCCATCGGACGTCTGACGGCAGTGATGGGATACGAATCCGAGGCGACAGGCCGCCCCGTGCCACGCTCGACGATCCTGACGGAAAGGCGATGCCGCCCCTCTGCGACACTGCCGAGCTCGACCGCCGCGCGGCACCGTTCGTCCAACGGGCTGACAGCCGGCGTCCCTTCGTCCACAGACGCCATCAGGTCGTATTCGGAAGGCGGGAGCTCCAATACGCCAGGGTAATAGAACGACATCCTGGCCGCAGACGCGTCCACCTGCGACAGCTTTGGGTCAATCGGCACGATTCGCGCCCTGAACGGCTTGGCCGCCGGCGTTCGCACGGCCGCGCTCCGCGCCGCGTCGCTTTCCGCAAGCAGGTACGGAGACGAAAGCTCTATGGTCCCCTCTCCGGCGGGCCCCTTGGCCGCGTACAGCCCGAAATTGTACGGTCCGTCGGACATTATCTTCCCAGACCATTCAAGCTTCTTCCACTGCCCCTTCGTGTCGTCTGGAAGGTAGAGGTCCACGGATTTCCTCCAGCCGGCGTTGAAGAACACGATGCGAGCGCCGCAGCCTCCGACATTCCGCGTACGCACCCAGCATCCCAGGCGGTGCGGTTCGCCAGGTGCCAGCACGATGCCGCCCTGGTACAGGCCAATCCCCTTCCCGCCGGAAAGCGGAATCCTGAGCACGTCCGCGCCGTCCGGGCCCGCGCCGCGCGCCAGCTCGAACCTGGCCTCGGCCTTCCAGTTCAGCGCTCCGCCAAGCCCATCGTCCTGGAAGGACGGATTCTGCAGCAAGTTCCCGTCCGCCCCGTCGGCGAAGCAGGCCGCAAGGGCAAGCCAGGCCAGGCAGCCAGTCATCGCCTTCCCCAGTCCAGAAACTCTTCCCATCCTCCAAAACTCCTTTTCCAATTGAGCGCATGGTATCACACCCATATGCCCATTTCAATCAGAAATCTTGCCACTCCTAAGTTCGCAGTAGTCCCATAAACAGAGGGATTCTCCGATTTCAATCCGCCAGGGCGGCGTCGAGAATCGCCTTGTCGAGCAGGAACGGAATCGCGCCGACTTGCAGAATGCCGTCGGAGCGCGTGTGAAGCGGCTCCTGGAAGCCGACGATCATCATCTTGCGAAAGAAGTCGT
>CAVERN010000058.1:0-9916 GCA_963618095.1 bacterium
ATGCCGCATAGTATACCACAGTCCATTCGTTCTCATTTAGGTCAGACCTAAATGAGAACGAATGCCCATGGTCCTCCCAGATCGCGATGCGCCCGCCGCCGCCCGTCGCCTGCCAGTTGCCTCCGCGCGCCTGCATCGCGGCGCCGCCCTTCGCCGTGATGAGCGCCGTCTCGCCGCCGCTCCACGTGTAGTCCGTCGTACTATGTCATAACCCGCGCAGGAAAGACAGCGGAAACTCAAAATCCCCCCGATTTTTGGCGATTATCGCCAAAGTTGCAGCCTCGACGTCCAGAAGCTCGGCGGCGAGACTACATGGGGATGGGGTCAGTCTTTATAGACGGTCTCCGCGCCGCGCACGACGAACGGCCTCTCAAGCCCGGCCTCGAAGAACGCCTTGAGCGTGACGTACGTGACGTCAAGCATCTCGTCGAACGAATACGTCCTCGTGGGCCGCGCCTTCGACTGCGGCTTGTCGGGGCGGTCGTACGAGACGCTGCACTCGAGCGTAAGCGGCAGCGCGCCCGATGCGAGGGCGAGCGCGTTGTTCAGGTTTATCCCCGGGGAGGACGGCCTGTCCTCGGCGGGGGGCTTCGGCGCGCAGCGCATGATCCCCGCCCTGTGCAGCGCGAGGTTGCACCTGTAGCGGATCTCCCGCGCGCGCTCGAGCCTTTCCGGAGACTCGATCGAGCTCGGCGCCAGGACGGAGGGCTCGTGCTCGTACGAATGCCCGTTCAGGACGGCGTCGACGCGCCATCGCGCGGCGAGCCTCAGCAGCGCCTTCGCCTCTTCCGTGCGTATGTCGCCCGGGGCGGCGTCGTGCATTATGTTGTAGCCGTCCGCGTTCGGATATCCGCCGGGATAGGCAACCTTGTCGAGCGGCAGGGGAAACCACGCCTTGCTCCCCCGCCACCCCACGAGGGAGCCGTCCTTCCACACGCCCTGGGAGACCTTGCGGAACGTCACCCAGTCCACGCCGCGGAGATGGTCCGGGGAGATGGCTCGGCCGTCCATGTTCACGCAGGGCACCACGATGAGCCTGTAGCGGCCCGCGAGATCCAGCAGACGGCGGTCGGCGACGCCGCGGAAGTCCGCGCCCGTCTCAAGCATCCTTATCATGTTCGCCGCCCCGGCGACGGTCTCGGGCTCCGCCCCATGCACGCCGGCGAAGAAAAGGAAGGTCTGCACGCCGCCCTGTCTGCGCCCGTAGTAGTTGCGGTACGTGGTTGAGCCCTGCCCGGCGGACCAGTTCGTCTGCGGCGGGGCGTCGTTGAAGTCCCCGTAGAAGAGCGCGTAGACGGGATAGCCGAGCGGCGTGCGGCAGATCACCTCCTTGCGCGAGCACCTCGACGCGCCCTCGCAGAGCTCGACAATCTCCGCGGGACGCACCTTCCAGAAGTCCGGGCGCTCCCCGAGCCCGGGCACCGCGAACGGAGCGAACCTTGTCGGCTCGACGCCCCCCGCGGTGCGGCATCCCGCAAACGCCGCCGCGAGCGACAGCGAACCCAGAAATCCCTTCCTCGACGTGTTCATGCCCCCCCCTCCTTCTACCTGACGCCGACGCCAGACTGCGCGGCGACGGACTCCGCAAGCTTTCCGCTTTCGGAGGCGAGGCATCTGCCCTTCCCGTCCAGCAGCCGCAGACGGAACTTCCCGCCCACGGCCCCCTTGCGGTTGAACTCGATCTCCGCCTCGAGCGTTCCCTCCGCCCCCTTCAGGCGCTGGCCGGGAACGGAGATCCTCACGCCGTCGGTCGACGCCCGCCTCACGTATTCGCACGCCACCGGGACGCAGCTCTCGGCGTCGCCGACGTTGATGACGTGCAGGAAGCGGTCGTCGGCGGCCGCGGTCGCGGGCCTCACCTCTACTCGCCACCGGCCGAACCACGGCCCGGTGCCGGCCTTCTCGCACATCGCCCTGGCGAAGCGCACGTAGTCCGCGTCCAGCTCCCAGTTCCTGCCCGAGCTCCAGAACTCCCTTCCCTCGCCGCCGACCTTCACGACCGCCGCCCTGCTGGGCAGGAGCGTGCGCGAGCAGATCGCTCCGTCCTCCGCCCGCGCCCGGACGAGAGTCCCGTCAACCTCGGGCTCGTTCTGCGTATGGAGAAGCCACTCCTTCGCGTACGCCATGTTCGCCGCGCAGACCCGGTCGTACACCACGAAGACGTCCGGCATCAGGTACACGAACTGGCGCACCGCCTCCCTGCACTTCCCGCCGTAGCTCTTCGTGGCGTCGGAGGCGACGTACGTGAAGGCGTCGTTCGTCTCGAAGGCGACGGGCGTCGCGCACTTCCGGATCTGCCCGCCGTACCCGCTGGCGCCTTCCGGGCCGTTGAACTTCAGGCCCCAGTACGGCGTCAGCGGCTCTTCCGGCCGCCGGTGCACCAGCACGCAGTTGTGCGCCACGGTCTGGGAGTAGTAGTGCGTGAGGTTGAAGTCCGTCTGCCGCGCCCGGCATCCGGAGTCGAGGGCCTGGTATCCGCCGCGGTAGATCACGAAGTTGTTCTCGTCGAAATGACGATGGTTGACTACGTCGCCTCCCGACGTGAACATGCAGAACGTGGAGCCGACGTCCCATCCGCTGCGCATCACGAACTGCCCCACGCTCTCGAAATGCCGCGCCTTGAGGGGAGCGGCGGAGAGCTCCGCCGCGGAGAACGGGGACACGCCGTCCGCCTCCGAGAGGATGAAGGGATACATCGGCCACGTGTCGCCGATGCTCCTGCTCGGCGCCATCTCCCTGAGGGACAGCGCGAGACGCGCCGCGTCCGGGCTGGACCTGCGGTAGAAGTGCGCGTACTGCGTCATGTGCTCGTAGAAGCCGCCGCTGAGGGGCAGCAGATTGTCCCCGTGCGTGGTGTCGCCGAATCCGAAGCCGCCCGCCCCGTGCCTCGTGGGAATCCAGTTCCACCATATCCAGCCCGGGAAGAGGGCCAGGTTCGGATAGAGATCGGCGACGTCCACCCCGGCGGCGGAGAGCATCGTGTGGAAGAAGTTGAAGTGCGCCCAGGGGTACGCCCCCATCGAATACCCCACTACTCCGGCTGCGAGCGCTCCGTCGTCCCCCGCCACGCGGTCACGGTACGCGAGCATCTTCAGGAAGCGTCCATACCCGTCCTCAAGATGCCGCCGCGCCATGTCGTCGCAGAACCCGTCCCCGACGGCGGCCACGCCGGAATACCACAGGAGCGACTCCACGCCGTAGAATCCGGTCTCGGGCCCGCTGGAGTTCCTGCGCACGACCTTCGGCCCGCCCCTGGACGCCTGCACCTCGTCGACGTGCCGGACGAGCGGCACGATGATCGCCCGCCGCTCGTCCGGGGTGAGGGCCTCGAATATCCAGTCGTACGCGCAGAGGGCGAGGATGCGCGTCGTGGAGTACCAGTTCACGGCGCGGCGGTTGCGCAGCGCCTCGCCGTATGCGGCGACGCTCACCTCGAGCATGCGCCTGGCCTTTTCGAGATACGCCCCGTCGCCGGTGAACCGCCACGCCAGGGCGCACATCGCCGCCTGCGACCCCCATTCGACGACGGGCGGCAGAGGCACCGATCTAGACCAGCCCGGCGCGGCGGCCTCAGTGCGGGAGCATACGGGATTCGTGGGGAAGGCGTCGCAGCGCCGGAGAAGGCGCTCCAGGTCAGGCAGCGCCCTCCCCAGGGCGTTCGCCTTTATCGCGGGCCAGGTGTCCGCATTGAAGAAGAGGCGCGGATGGTCGCGCCGAATCTGCGGGGCCGCCTCAGGCAGCCCGGCCAGCGCGACGGACGCCGCGAAGCCGAATGCCAGAACCGCTCCTGCAGTGGATAGATGCCTTGTGCTCATGTCGCATAGTAGTTGGTAGTTGGCAGTTGGTAGATGGTAGTTGATAGTTGGTAGGGCGCGACGTCCCCGGCGCGCCGCAAATCATAAATCGCAAATCATAAATCGTAAATCGTAAATCACAAATCGCAAATCGTAAATCATAAATCGTAAATCTGTAGGATCGTATATGGCTGAAATGTCGCCATAGCCCTTTACGCTGCGCTTACGACCCCTGCGGGAAGAAGTCGTAGAACTGGTACCACTGCTCCGGGTGGTCCAGCGTCTCCGCCTCGAGGAAGCGCGCGTAGCCGTCGAGCAGGGACTCCGCGTCGCCGCCGAGCGCCGCGACGCGCACCTCGTAGCGGCCGAACCCCGTGCGCACGCACACGACGGCGAAGACAGGCGCCTCCATCAGCTCCGCGAAGCGGAAGGCCCCCTTCGGCCAGAGGCAGTCCCGCCCCAGGAACGCATGGCGCAGCGCGCCCCCGCCCCCCGCGCTCGTGCGATCCCCGGCCATCAGCACGAGGTCGCCGGACGCTATCGCCTCCTGCATGGACACCGCAGTCTCCACCCCGATGTCCTCCACGGCATGGAGCTCCACCGCCGAGCTGTCGAAGTGCCGCATGAGGACCTTCGTGAAGACCGCGTCGTGTCCCATCTGCCGGAATGCGTGCACCTTCGGCGTCCTGCGCGGCAGCGCGTCCCCGCGCAGGCCCCCCGCCGCCCCCAGCGCCGGCAGCACTCCGATCACGCCGAGATGCGAGCAGAGCACGAACGCCCCCTTCCCGGAATCCACCGTCTCGCGGAAGCTCCGCCACCCGGCGTCGTCCCGCACCGCCATGCGCGGCAGGCACTTCTTCAGGGTTGCGGCGTCCGTCTTGTCCATCACGCCCCAGGCATAGCCGAGCATGTGGCGGAAGAGGCGCCAGGGGGTCGGGCGCATCCGCCTCGCCGCGCGCTCCGACAGCACGGCGTAGAAGCGCGCGAGCGCGCGCCGGGCCGGCCGCGCGCACACGAAGATCACCGGCATTGCGAAGAGGAACAGGGCCTTCTGGAAGGTCTTGCCGAAGGCCGCGTACGCCCACCACATGAACCGCATCCAGAACAGCGACGCGCACTGCTCGCGCTGCTCGTGCCACGCCCCGGCCCCGGAGAGCGCCGCGCCGCCGCCGGAGCGCTTCTCTCCCGCCCCGAAGAGGCCGCGGGACAGCCCCGCGCACGCCTTGGAGGCGAGGTACGACGACGCCAGGCCGAAGGCGAGCGTGATCCCCATCAGCCTCGTCACCGCGAAGTCCGTGAGGCCGAGGAGCCCGAACCCCGCCAGGCTCGTCAGGAAGGAGTACCGGATGGCGCGGGACGCCCAGGGGCCGGCGCCGTGCCACCTGAAGACGGAGTAGTCGATCCCCAGCCCGACGAACAGGAAGAAGCATATCCTCGCGAAGAAGTTGCAGGACTCCCCCATGCAGCGGAGAAGCCCGTCCGTCGCCAGGCACGCGGCCGCGATGGGCAGGAGGAAGTCCACGCAGCCCTTCCCGAAGACGGCGAGGAGCGCGACCGTGAGGATCGCGAGGGACGCCAGCAGGAGCGCGTTCGTCTCGTCCGTCCACCGGGCGAGCATCGCCTCCATCGTCCCCTTCGGGTCAAACGCCTCCGACTCGGCCGGGGGGCGCGCAAGCGACGCAGGGAGCCCCGCCATTCCGCAGTAGCGCGCGCCTTCCGCCTCGTACAGGCGCGCCACGAGCCTCCGGTTCTCGCGCTGCTCGGCGGCGCTCGGCACGAACCCTGCCCCGCCCGACGCGGACGCGGCGATGCGCTCCCCCTCGGCCATGTACGGGTCCGGACGGTAGAGCCGCGCCAGGTCCAGGGCCCGGGCGTCCTCCACGAGGCCGCACCTCGCGCAGACAAGCCCTACCGCGTGCGGCAGCAGGGCCGCCGCCGTCACCGCGAGGAGCCTCGCCACCGCCCTCCCGCGCGAGCCGGCGCGAACGCCGTCCCCGGCCGCGTCCGCGACGGCCGGCCCCGTCCCGGCCGGACGGAGGAAGAGGCTCGCCGCCGCATACGCCGTCGCCAGCCCGGCCACGGTGAACAGCGCCATCTGCCTCATCGCGCCGACGTCCGAAAGCGCCAGCGGCACGAAGCAGGCGGCGGTGCTGAGAAACGAGACGGCGAGCGGACGCGCTATCGACCCTCTCGCGGCGAGCGAGTGGTACACGTAGTCCACGCTCAGCCCTATCAGGGTCGTGCCGAAGACGAAGGTCACCACGTGCGGCCTTCCGAACGCGGCGAAGAGAGCGGCCGAGGCGACGCAGGCGGAGGAGAGCAGCACCCCGAGGAGCGCGGGCGCGAAGCGGAAGGAGCGCGTGAGCGCCCACCCGAACGCCACCACGCAGGCGAGGGAGACGAGCGAGAGGGCGTTCACCTCGCGCTTCGAGCGCTCCGACGCCATCGCGGCGTGGAACGGCGCGCCCGCGCACCGCACGTCGTCGAGCCCCTCCACCGCCCTCAGGGCGCGCGCCGCCTGCGCAGGCGAGAGGCGGGCGTCCACCATCGCCCAGCCGCCACCGCCCCGGCCGGCCTCCATCACGTAGTCGGTGAAGAGGAGGAATGGGTCCGCCGAGACCGGCAGGACCGGCGGAATCGGCGAGAAGAGGCGGGCGATCGCCGCGTCGCGCGCCTCTCCGTAGCGCCCCTCCTCGAGAAGCCCTCGCGTCCGCCGCGACAGGAACCCGGGCGCGTACGGGGCGATCGTCCTGAGCGCCTCCTCGACGCCGCCGCCGGCGGAAGGACGGATCAGATCCCCGAGCCCGAGCGACTCGAGGCGCGCCCTGGCGGACTCCTCGGAGTCCGTCCGCACGAGGAAGCGTCCAAGCGACGAGACTGCGGACGACGCCTCCGCCAGCGGGCCCGAGGAGAGCCCGGCGAGCGCGAGGAGGTCGCTGTCCACTCCGTTGCGGGCGGTGAACGGGAGGCTCGCGGCGGCGGCGGCCACGACGGCGGCGAACGCGCCCCTCAGGATTCGCTGCGTCACGGATCGCACAGACTGAGCTCGACCTCCAGCCTATCGCCGTTCCTGAAGCGCACGGTCAGGGACCTCGGGATGTCGATCCCTCCGGACGAGGCGAGCGGAGGCGCGGCGGAGGCGTCCACCTTCTCCACGAAGTCGCGCATCTCCTTGACCGTGAAGATCTGGGATACGCTGTCGATGCGCATCCTGAGCTCGCGGCGGGACGTTCTCCCGCCGACGGTGAACGCGTAGTTGGTGGGCGTCGCCTCGAAGATGGACGGCATCGGGCGCAGAGTCCTCCAGACGAACGAGCGGCCCTTCTCGAACGACCACTCGCCCTCGCTCGTCAAAGTGACGTCCACGTCCTTCAGGACCTTCCTCTGGACGAACCTCCCCTTCACGGGACGCTCGCCGCCCGCCGGCGGCGAGCCCGAGGCCGCCGCCGCGCAGAGCGCCGCCACCAGGCAGACCGCTGCACGGCATGTCGCGCTGGGCGTCATCTGCGGGTGTCTCCTCAGGGCCGATGCGACGAGAGAAGCCCGGCGAGCGTCTGGTCCTTGACGGCGATCTCGTCCGGGGCGAGGCCCACGATCTCGTGGGGGAACACGATCCAGTCGTTCCCGACGTCCCTGGTGAAGTAGTCCGGCCTGAGGTCCGTGACGTTCTTTTCGGGCTTCCAGTAGACGCAGGCCATGCGCATCTCCGCGCCGACGCCGGCCATGCGGTCGTGCACGGCCTTCGCGGTCTTGCCCGTGTCGAACACGTCGTCCACGACGAGCACCCTGTCGCCGCTGCGGAGCATGCCGAACACCTCCTCGCCGAGCGTGAAGCTCACCCCGCCGGGGTTCTGCCCGATCCCTACGTAGCTCGAGCACTTGAGCGGGATGTGGCGCACCGCCCAGCCGGAGGCGCTGAAGTATTCGTGCATGGTCACGCCAACCGGGGCCCCGCCGCGCCAGAGCGCGATCAGGACGTCCGGCTTCCACCCGGAATTCCGCACGGCCGCGGCGAGCCGCCACGAGTCGTGCAGGAATTCGTTCGCGGAGAGATAGTGCTTCCTGGCCGTCATCCGGCGCTTCCTCAGAAGTTGAACGTGGCGCCGAAGCCGCCCCAGGCGAAGTCCTTGTACTGGCCGTAGTCCCCGCCGCTGCCGTGCTCCGCCGCGGCGCGGAGCGAATGGTCCACGGTATGGCACCAGTAGACCTTCGCGAAGAGGCCGAAGTGGTCCGTGATCGCGTAGTTGAGGTCCACGCCGAGCCTCGTGGACGCCATGCCGGAGCCGTGCGTCTCGGTCCAGCCCGCGGTCGGGAAGCACCAGTTGTAGCGGCTGGAGCGGTAGACCATCTCGAAGAGCGGGGTCGCGGAGAGGTTCTCGCACAGCGTGAACGTCCTCTTGAAGCCGCCGAGCCAGAGGTTGGACTTCGCCTCGTGGTACTCGTGCACCCACTTGAAGTAGGGGACGAGGTAGGGGTTCTTCAGCTCGAACGAGTGGTTCCAGTCCATGGTGGTCATGGTCTTGCGCCCGAACTGGAAGTGCGACTTGCCGTGCGAGTTGTGGTCGTGGCCGCGGCCGTGGGGATACCAGTACCACACCACCTCGGTGCGGTAGTCGAGGCCCCAGGTCCTGTCGTCGTCGAACCAGAACGTCCGGCCCCAGTGCACGTTGAAGTCCCACTCGTTGAACGCCTTGCCGTAGAGGTCGCGGCGCTTGTCGGTGAGGTCGCTGTTGGACCACACGCCGATGCCGAGGTATCCGAGGTCGATGTCGTTCGGGAGGATCGAGACGTTGCCCTCAACGTAGCCGGACATCGTCGGCTCGGAGTTCAGGAGCGAGCCGTAGAGCTGGTAGCCGGAGTACATCCCGTAGTTGCCGAAGCCCCAGAAGGCGAACGCGGCGTCGTCCTTCTCCTCGACGGCGACGGCCTCCTTCGAGGCGGATTCGGACTTCTTGGCCTCCGCGGCGTTCGCGGACCACAGCGTAGCCACCGCGACGGCGGCAATGAGCAGTTTCTTCATTTTGTTCCTTTTGGATTGTTTGGTTGTTTGAGAGATCGCTTCGCCGCGCGGCGGCATCAGGCCTTCACGCCGCCCCAGCGCTCGGCGTCCTTGATCGTGGGATCGGTCTCGGAGAACTGGTAGTCCTTGCCCGGAAGGACCGCGTTCATGAAGATGCCGATCAGGGCCCCGACCGCGAGGCCGGAGAGCGAGAGCTTCGCCTCGCCGACCTGGAACGAGATCGCGCCCGCCTTCGAGAACGAGATGCCGAGCGTGCAGACGATCGAGACGGCGCAGATGAGCATGTTGCGCGCCTTCGAGAAGTCCACCTGGTGCTCCACGAGGTTGCGCACGCCCACCGCCGAGATCATGCCGTAGAGGATGAACGAGACGCCGCCGACCGTCGCCGCGGGGAGCGTCGTGATCACCGCCGCGAACTTCGGACAGAACGCGAGCAGGATCGCGAGGAACGCCGCGATGCGGATGACGCGCGGGTCGTAGACCTTCGAGAGCGAGAGGACGCCCGTGTTCTCGCCGTAGGTCGTGTTCGCCGGCGCGCCGAAGAGCGCGGCCATGAGCGTGGCGAGTCCGTCGCCCGCGAGCGTGCGGTGCAGGCCCGGGTTCGCGAAGAAGTTCTTCTCGACCGTCGAGGAGATCGCCGAGATGTCGCCGACGTGCTCCATCATCGTCGCCGCCGAGAGCGGCGCCACGATCAGGATCGCCGAGACGATGCGGCTCATGTTGTCGCCCGCGTGCGCGAGGATCGGGAACACCGTCTCGTTCCAGTGGAACGGCAGGCCGACCCACGCCGCCGCGCCGATCTTCGAGAAGTCGATCGCCGCCGCCTGAACGCCGCAGACGTTGCCGAGGATGATCGCCGTGAGGTACGAGACCGCGACGCCGATCAGGATCGGGACGATCTTCACCATGCCCTTGCCGAAGACGGACGCCACGACGACCGCGACGATGCCCGCGAGCGCGACCGGCCAGCACGTGGACGCGCTGTTGACCGCGACGGGCGAGAGGACGAGTCCGATGCCGATGATGATCGGGCCTGTCACGACGGGCGGGAAGAACTTCATCACCGTCTTCACGCCGAACGCCTTCACGAAGCCCGCGACGA
>CAVERN010000059.1:0-9908 GCA_963618095.1 bacterium
CTCGATCCGCGCGCGCCTCGCCGCCGAGAAGGCCAAGGCCGCCGCCGCCAAGGCGCAGGAAGGAACTTCGAAATGAAGCCGAAAGAAACAGCCGAACACTACATTCTCAGCTCGTCGCCGCACGCGCACGCGAAGAGCTCCGTCTCGCGCATCATGCTCGACGTGATCGTCGCGCTCTTGCCGACGACCGCGATGGGCATCTACTTCTTCGGACTCCCCGCGCTCTGGCTCGTCCTCACGTGCGTCGCGACGTGCCTCGTCACGGAGGCCCTCTGCCGCCTCGCGATGGGACGCGACAACACGATCGGCGACCTCTCGGCCGTCGTGACGGGACTCCTCCTCGCCTTGAACCTGCCGGCGGGGCTGCCGCTCTGGATGGCGATCGTCGGCTCGGTCTTCGCCATCGCGATCGCGAAGCAGGTCTTCGGCGGACTCGGCATGAACCCGTTCAACCCGGCGCTCGCCGCGCGCGCGTTCCTGCTCATCTCGTTCACGGGGGCGATGACCACGTGGAGCGCGCCCGGCGCGTGGCGCGCCGCCTGCGGCGGGGCGGTGGAGGCGGTGACGTGCGCGACGCCGCTTGCGCTCGTGAAGAAGGGCGACGCCTCGCAGATCGCGGCGCTTCGCGACCTCCTGTTCGGCAACGTGGGCGGGTGCGTGGGCGAGACGTGCGCGGTGGCGCTGCTTGCCGGCGCGGCGTACCTCCTCTTCCGCCGCGTGATAACGTGGCACATTCCGGTGTCGTTCCTCGGCACGATGTACGTGTTCGCGCTGTGCGGCGGGGGCGGAGCGCCGCCGCTCTTCCAGGTGCTCTCCGGCGGCGCGGTGCTCGGGGCGTGCTTCATGGCGACGGACTACGTCACGTCCCCGGCGACGGGCCGGGGGAAGATCGTGTTCGGCGTCGGGTGCGGCCTTCTGACGATGTGCATCCGGATGGGCGGCGGCTATCCGGAGGGCGTGTCGTTCGCGATACTGATAATGAACGCCCTGACGCCGCTCATCGGCCGCTTCACGCGCCTGCGTCCCTTCGGCGGGAGGTGAAGGGGCGCGGGATCTGCTATAATGCGCACCCGTCAACGAGGACTTTCGAGAGATGATATACCCAGTATTGCCGCATGACGTAAACTCGCCCACGCATCCCGTGTCGGCGATGGACTACATGCCGACCGAGCCGCTTCGGGCGCTCCAGCTGCATCGGCTCCAGTGGACCGTGAAGTACGCCTACGAGCGCGTGCCGCTCTTCCGCAGCCGCTGCGACGATCTCGGGGTGCGTCCGGAGCACATCAAGACCCTTGCGGACATAAGGCTTCTTCCGTTCTCCAAGAAGATCGACCTGCGCGACGAGTACCCGATGGGCCTGCGCGCGGCGTCGATGGACGAGATCGTGCGCTTCCACTGCTCGAGCGGCACCACCGGCAAGCCGATCTGCGTGCCGAACACGATGGACGACATAGCGGTGTGGCAGAACGGCGCGATGCGCTGCCTCGCGATGGCCGGCATACGCGCCGGGGACGTGCTGCAGGTCTCGTACGGCTACGGCCTCTTCACCGGCGGGCTCGGGCTCCACTACGGCGGCGAGGGGCTCGGATGCGCGGTCCTGCCGACCTCCGGCGGGAACACGGAGCGCCAGGTGATGCTCATGCGCGATCTCGGCGTCACGGCCATCGCCTGCACCCCCTCGTACTTCCTCCGGATCATGGAGGAGGCGAAGAGGCAGGGAGTGGATTTCCGCCGCGACACCAGGCTCCGGTGCGGATTCTTCGGCGCGGAGCCGTGGACCGTTGAGATGCGCGACGCGATCGAGCGCGAGACGGGGATCGTCGCGCACGACATCTACGGCCTCACCGAGATAGCGGGCCCCGGCGTCGCGGGCGACTGCGAGCACAGGACTGGCCTTCACATCTGGGAGGACCACTTCTACCCGGAGATCATCGACCCCGACACGCTTGAACCGCTGCCCGACGGGGAGGTCGGCGAGCTCGTGTTCACCACGCTGTCGCGCTGCGGCACGCCGATGATACGCTACCGCACGCGCGACCTGACGCGCCTGCACGTCGAAAGGTGCAGGTGCGGGCGCACCATGCGCGTGATGGACAGGATCTCCGCGCGCTCCGACGACATGCTGATAATCCACGGCGTGAACGTGTTCCCCGGCCAGATCGAGGCGGGGCTGCTCAAGGTGCCGGAGGTCGCGCCGCACTACCAGATAGTGCTCTCCTCCACGGACACCCTCGACCTCTTCGAGATCAAGGTCGAGGTCGCGCCCGAGGCGTTCTCGGACAACATCCGCGACCTCGAGGCGCTGCGCGGCCGCGTCTTCGAGGCGGTGAAGTCGATCATCGGGCTCTCGCCGAAGATCACGCTCGTGGGCCCCGGCACGCTCCCCCGCAGCGAAGGCAAGATCAGGCGGGTGGTGGACAACAGGAAAAGGAGGGCGACGCCATGACGATCAAGCAGATAAGCATATTCCTCGAGAACCGGCCGGGGCAGCTCTCCGGCATCTGCCAGGCGCTCGCGCAGGCGGGGATAAACATCGCCACCCTTTCGCTTGCCGACACCGCGGACTTCGGCATCGTGCGCATGATCGTGGACGACCACGTGAAGGGGTGCGAGGTCCTCTCGAAGGCCGGCTACGCGGTGCGCGAGACGGAGGTGGTGGTGGCCACCGTGCCTGACCGCCCCGGCGGCATGGCTGGGCTGATGGAGCGGCTTGACCGGGCCGGGGTGGACGTGGAGTACTCCTACGCGTACGCGCTCGGCCAGGGGGAGAAGGCCGTGCTCGTGTTCAAGTTCCGCGACAACGCAAAGGCCGAGGCGGCATTGGCCGCCGAGGCGTAGCGACCGGGGAGGCGCCGCCGCTCGCTCAGACTGCGGCGGCGAGCGGCAGGTCCACGGTGAACACGGTCCTGTCGCCGGAGATGGACAGGACGTCCACGTTCCCTCCGTGGAGGATCGCGATGTGCTTGACGATGGCAAGCCCCAGTCCAGTTCCGCCGAGGGAGCGGCTCCGGGCCTTGTTCACGCGGTAGAAGCGCTTGAAGATGTGGGGCAGGTGCTCCGCGGGTATTCCGATGCCGTAGTCCGTGACTGAGATCCGGGCGCGGCCCTGGCCGGACGAGACGGCGACGTCGATGCGGTCCGTGCCGGAGTACCTGATCGCGTTCTCGACGAGGTTCGCGAGCATCTGCTCGAGGAGGTGCGGGTCGCCTTGCACGGCGGCGGCGGGGCATTTCTCCGTGCAGATGGCGATGTGCGCCTTCCTGGCCTGGGAGGATTCGAGCTGCGCGACGGCGTCCACGACGCCGTCGAGCGGCACCCGCACGAAGTCCCGGTGGCTCTCGCCCTGTCCGCGCTCTATCTGGGCGAGGGCGAGCACGTCCCTCACGAGCGAGTTGAGACGCCTGGACTGGTCGCGCACGATCTCCATGAGCTCCGTCCGCTCGGAGTCCTGCAGCTCCGACCCGTCGTCCATCATCTCCGCGGCTCCGACGATGGCGGTCAGGGGGGTCTTGAGCTCGTGGGCGACATTCGCCGTGAACTCGCGGCGGAAGCTCTCCTCCGCCTTCGCGGCCTCGAGCGCTCTCTCCTGCTCCGCTATTCGCGCCGCGAGCCCGTGGACGAACGTGAACACCAGCGCGGCCGCGAGCGCTCCGACGAGGGCTGCGATCGCGAGGCCGTGCCCCTGGACCGCGAGGGCCATCCCCGCGGCCGCGGCCCCGGCCAGGGCCGACACGGCGGCGAGCCGCCAGTTCCCGCCGCGCCGCCTCATCTTATGCGGTATCCCACGCCGCGGATCGTCTCTATGTGCGAGGCCCATGCGCCAAGCTTCCTGCGGAGGCCGACCATCTGCACGTCTACGGTCCGCTCCGTGACGATCTTCTGCTCGTCGGAGATGCGGTCGATGATCATCAGCCTGGTGAAGACGCGGTTCCTGTTCGACAGGAGAAGCTCGAGGATCCGGTACTCGCTGAGCGTGAGGGCGAGGGGCGCGCCGCCGATGGCGATGGTGTGGGACGAGTCGTCGACGGTGAGGCCGTCGAGGGACAGGGCCCCGGCGCCGTCCTGGTCCGGGTGGCGGAGCACGGCCCGTATGCGGGCAAGGAGGATGGCCTTGGAGAAGGGCTTCGTCACGTAGTCGTTGGCGCCGGCGTCGAGGCCGAGCACCACGTCGTGCTCCTCGCTCCTGGCGGTGAGCATTATCACGGGGATGTCGCGCGTGGACGGGTTTGTGCGGATGCGGCGGCACACCTCTATGCCGTCCATCCCCGGGATCATGAGGTCCAGCAGCACGAGCTGCGGCCTTTCCCGCTCTGCGAGGTCGTACCCGGCGGGGCCGCTGTCCGCCTCGAGCACGTTCCGGTATCCTGCCGTCTTCAGCGCGAGCACAATCACGCGGCGGATCGCCGCCTCGTCCTCGACCACAAGTATCTTTCCGTCGGTCTTCATGTCCGGATCTTCACGTCCATGGTGTCAAGAATCGCCCCCGATTATATCACTTCCGGACGCCGTCACTTCCCGAATGCGTTCGCCCGGGTCGCGATGTTGCCGAGGTGGCGGGATATGTCGCGGAGGCCGGAGAGGACGGCGAGGAACGCCACGCCGTAGCTCGACTCGCCGCTGAATCGCGAGGCGAACGTGCGCGTCGCGTCCTTCGCCATCGCGTGTATGGACCTCTCCACGTCCTCCGGGTCGTGCGTGGACGGACGGCCGCTGCGGAGCGTGGCGACGGTGTCGCGGGCGAACTCGCGCACCTTCGACACGATGCCCTGGAGGGCGGCGGTCATGTCCTCGGGCGCGCCGCCGTGCCTGATGCGGGACGTCTTGCGGTATATCCGCAGCGCGAGGTCGGAGATGCGCTCGGCGTCGTTGATGCAGTGGATCACCTCCGGGATCGTCTGCGCCTGGCTGTCGGTGAGCTTCTGCTGGGAGATGCGGATGAGGTAGTCGTGGATCTTGTCGTGGGTCTCGTCGATCTCGTTCTCGGCCTTCTGGACGGACTCCTCGTCGACGTGTGAGTTCCCGAGGCAGTTGTTGAGCGACGCGGACGCGACGGTCCAGGCGCGGCGCGTCATGTCCGCAAGCGCGATCGTGGCGGCCCGGAGGGCCATCTCGGGGGTGGCGAGCAGGTGGGGCTCGAGGGTGACGGTGCGCATGCTGCGGTCGTCCCGGATTATCTTCCCGCAGAGCTTCGCGAGGAGCGGGATGAAGGAGGCGAGGACGATCACGTTCGTGACGTTGAACATCGTGTGGGCCATCGCTACGTATCGGGCGGGGTTGACCTTCGCGAGCCCGCCGCCCTCCGTGAAGCACGCCACGAGATGGAAGTAGGCCGGGGCGCGTATTCCGCCCGAGCCGCCGAACACGATGAAGAAGGTGCACACGAGGAGGCAGACGCCGATCAGGTTGAAGAGCGCGTGGGCGAGCGCCGTCCTGCGCGCGTTCGCGTTCGTGCCGATGGAGGCGAGGATGGCGGTGATGGTGGTCCCGATGTTGTCGCCGAGCACGATCGGCACGGCGGTCCAGATGTTGATCAGGCCCGAGCTCGCGAGCGCTATCGTTATGCCGATCGTCGCGGAGGAACTCTGCACGACCATCGTGCAGACGGTGCCGACCACGATGCCGCCGAGCACGTTCGCCATCGGGAGGTATCCGGAAGGCCCGGGGGAGCAGTCGAACTTCGAGAAGAAGGAAACGAACTCCGGCAGCTTCGCCACGGCCTCGAGCTCGTGGGACATCATCCCCATGCCGAAGAACAGGAAGCCGAACCCGAGCGCGGTCTTCCAGACGCCGCGCACCGCCGCCCTCCGGGCGACCATCAGGCCCGCGACGCCCACCACCACGGCGGGGAGGGCGACGTCGTCCAGCTTGAAGGACACGAGCTGGCCTGTCACCGTGGTGCCGATGTTCGCGCCGAAGATCACGCCGATCGCCTGCTGGAGCGAGAGGAGCCCGGCGTTCACGAATCCCACCGTCATCACGCTCGTCGCGGACGAGCTCTGGATTATCATCGTCACGACGCCGCCGGCGAGGATTGCGGCGACCCGGTTGCGCGTGACGTACGCGAGCACTGCCTTCATCCTGTCGCCGGCCACCTGCGTGAGGCCCTCCGACATGAGGCTCATGCCGTACACGAATATGGCCAGCCCCCCAAGCGTCGCGACCGTGAACTGAAAGATGTCCATTTGATCCTTTCCTCCCGAATGCCTTTTTCTTTTCTTTTTTTCGCGCGTATTGTACGAAAGCAAGATGTGGGCGCCGTTAGGGTCGTGTTAAGATTTCGTTAAATCAAGCAGGCCACTTCGCCACTTTACAGCCCCAACTGAATCTGAGATAATCGAGGCCATGAAACTCTATCCTCTTCTTCTTCTCTCTCTTCTTGCCTTCCCGCTTCGCGGGGAGATGATCGGGCTTGCGAACTCTTCCTTTGACTCCGCCGACGACAAGGCGTGGCGGCTGACGAACGCCTTCCGCATCGATAGGCACGGCGGGAGCAACGGGTCCGGCGGACTCGTCTGGTCGTCCGCCGAGCCGACGGCCAAGGTGTCGTCCGCCATGCAGGACGTGAAGGGGCTCCGTCGCGGCGACTCGGTGCGGCTCTCCGCCGTGGCGAAGGTCGAGGGGCTGAAGCACAAGGAGCGCGGCTACGGCGCCCAGGTCACGCTCGAGCTCTACGACACGAGCGGGAAGTGGATCGCCGCGCTCTACGCCCACCCGGACAAGAAGGGGCGCGCGCCGGACGGCGAGTGGGTCGTGCGCACGGCGTCGGGCGTCCTGCCGCCGAACTTCGGAAGGGCGCGGGTGGCGATCCACGTCGCCGAGGAGACGGCGGGCCTCTTCGCGGTGGACAACGTGACGCTCGAGCGCGTCGAGGCCCGGCCCGTCTCGTTCGTCGCCTCGTCCGCCTACCGGAACCTGGCGGTCGCGGGGAAGGTGCGCTTCCATGCGGCGCTCGAGACGCCGCCGGACGCCGTCGGGCGCGCGAAGGCCGTCTTCTCGTGGACGGACGCGGACGGCGTCCGCCGCCGGACGCCGGCGGACGAGCAGGGCGAGGGCGAGGCCTCCGTCACGCTCGACGCCGGCCGCCTCGCGAAGGGCGCGCAGGAGGTCGAGTGCGAGCTGCAGGTCGACGGACGCCGCATCGGCGCGGCGGCGGTCGGCTTCACGCGGGCCGAGGCGACGCCCGAGCGCCGGGTCTGGATCGACGGGAAGAAGAGGTGCATCGTCGACGGGAGGCCGTTCTTCCCGATCGGCATCTACTGCTATCCGGCGCTCTGCCATCTCGAGACGCTCACGAACACGCCGTTCAACACCGTGCTCCACTACAAGACGCCGGACCGCAAGCTGCTCGCCATGTTCGAGCGCCTCGGGCTCAAGACGTGCGCGGCGATCGAGCGGTCGATCCCGGAGGACGAGCTGCGCGCGCGCATCGCCGAGGCGCGCAGAAGCCCGGCCGTCCTCGCGTGGTATCTCGGCGACGAGCATCCGACCGACAGGATCCCCGAGCTCAAGCGCCTCTACGGGATGCTCTGCGGGCTCGACCCGGACCACCCCGTCTACCTCGTGCAGGACTTCGCCTACAACCTCCGCTGCTTCCTGCCGACGGCGGACGTCATCGGGATGGACATCTACCCCGTGGCGGAGAGGCCGGTGAGGCAGGTGACGGACCGTCTGCGCGAGGGGCGCGCGGCGACGTTCGACGTTCCCGTGCAGTGGGGCGTTCCGCAGGCGTTCGACTGGTCCTGGTTCGGGCGCTCGAAGGAGAAGAACCGCTTCCCCACGGAGGGCGAGATGCGCTCGATGCTGTGGCAGTTCGTCGCCAACGGCGCGAACGGGCTCTTCACGTACCGCTACAACGGCGCGACGTCCGAGACGTGGAAGGTCGTGCTCAAGACGCACCGCGAGGTCGCCGAGCGCGCGGACGTGATCCTCTCGGACGAGCCCTGCCCGGAGGTCGCGTCGTCCGACGAGGGGCTCGTCTGCCGGGCGTGGGTGAAGGGCGGGGCGCTGTACGTCCTCGCGTGCAACATCCTCGACCGGCCGCTGTCGGCGCGCGCGACGCTCTCCTGGGGCGACTGGAGGCCGGCGGCGGCGGACTTCGGCCCGGCGCCGACGGGCTCCGGCCGGGCGTTCGACTTCGCGCTGCCGCCCCTGGGCGTCTCGTTCGCGCGCCTGCCCGCCCGCTGACGGCCGCTTTTTCGTTGCATTGTGCCACTTGATTTGCTACCATGAGCCCAAATGGGAACTAAAGGAGATTCGACATGACGACATTATCGATGGGACTCTGGCGGACGGCTCTTTCCGTGGCCTGCGCGGCCGCGCTTCCTTCTCTGTGGCTCTACGCCGACACTGCGTTCATGTGGGGCAAGGCGAACGGCGCCCATAAAGCCTTCAAGGAGTCGGTCGACTGGTATGCCGACGAGGACTGCACGACGACGCAGGGCGCGGTCGGACCGTACGACGAGGGCAGCAACACCTATGCGTACGTGGTGACCAAGAACGGAGGCGCTACGAAGGCGTACAGCGATTCGGTGCTGCCGGACGTTCCGATATACTTCGGGCGGGACGGGAAGAACATCGGCTCGAAAAACGAGGCGGCGGAGATGTACTTCGGGTGCGGGATGTTGGCAGACTTCCCCCAGGCCTATCTTGTGCGCTGCTCGATATACGCCAACACGGGCATAAGCGCGCCGCTGGTGCTCAGGGGGCGCTACACGACCCTGGACAATTCGCTGCAGCAGAGCTTCTACGCGTCCAACATCGAGGGCTCCGGGAAAAATCCGTCGCCGCGGGGCTTCGACTTCGCGGGCACGTTCATCTCCGCCAAGAACACCACCCACTATCTCGAGCCGTACAAGTCAAACCAGTCCGCGATGGCCATGAAGGGGTACTACATCTTCTCGGGCGACTTCTCCTCGTTCAAGGGATGCTGGCGGGTCATTAACTTTTCGGCGGACGCCCTTGCCGTCGGGCTGTACGCCGAACTGCGCCTGACGTCCCCGACGGCGATGGGAGACGTCTCCTGCGCGAGGAGGGACGCGTTTCGGCTCGGCAACGGCACGCACCTGACGATCGCCCCGGCCGTGGTGCAGTCCGCCGCGCGCGGCATCACGATAGCCAACTCCTCGTCCGTCCCGGTCCCCACCGTGTGCCTCGACACGGCGACGGGGGAGGACTGGACGCTGTCCACGCCGGTGTACGTCGCCGCGTCGTCGGAATACGCCGCCGGCGCGACGCTGGAGCTCGTCGGCTCGAGCGTGATATCGCTCGCGTCGTCCCTCGAGCCGACGAACATCGTGGTCGCCAGCGGCGTCCACCGGATACTGCCGGCGGCGTCGTTCGCGCCCGACACCGTGATCACGGTCAGGTCCGGCGCGACGCTCGTGGAGATAATCGACGGAACGGGCAGGGACGCCTGCTCCAACGTCGCGGTCGTCGTGGAGGATGGCGGGACGTACAGGCGCGAGCTCCACGCCCCCTACGACGCCGCCGCCGGCGTCGTCTCGACCGTGGACGCGACGGGGCTGTCCGCGGCGCGCGGCCTGGACCTGCGCCTCGACGGCGCGCTGACGTGCGCCCCGACCTCGCGCGTGCTCCGGATCGCGACGCTCTCGCCTTCCGCCGGCTGGACGCTCGTCGGGATCAGGGACATGATCGAGCGCGAATACGGCTCGATCCCCAGGGTCTCGCTCTCGCTTGAGGAGGAGGACGGCGTCCTGGTCCTGAAGGGCGCCGTGAACCCGACGGTGACGCGCACGGGCGGAGACCTGCTCGCGCCGCTCACCGCGCAGTACACGTACAGGGACGGCGCCTACACCTCCACGCCCGTCTGGTCGGACGGCCTGGCCGCCCATGCCGGGGCGGACTACGTGATGGCGCTCGACGGGGCGGAGTCCGCGACGGCCCTCGCC
>CAVERN010000060.1:0-9897 GCA_963618095.1 bacterium
TGCGCCTCGGCGTTCGCCGGGTTCTCGAACTGCTGCAGGATGATGCCGCCGCGCGCCGCCGCGATCTCGTTCGCCTTGTCGATCGCGCCCTTCATTCCGTCCGCGCCCGGGGTCAGAGCGATCTCCGCGCCGTAGGCCGCCGCGAGGCGGCGGCGCTCGACGCTCATCGTCTCGGGCATGGTGAGGACGAGGTGGTAGCCCCTGATCGCGGAGACGAGCGCGAGGCCGACGCCCGTGTTGCCGCTCGTCGGCTCCACGATCGTCGCTCCCGGCTTCAGGAGGCCGCGCCTCTCGGCGTCCTCGACCATCGCGAGCGCGATGCGGTCCTTCGCGCTGCCGCCGGGGTTGAAGAACTCGACCTTCGCGAGAACCCTCGCCCCGCCCCTGTTGAGCCTGCCCGATATCTCCACGAGCGGCGTCCTGCCGATCTTCTCCAGAACCGTCTCTGCCACCATCGCCATCTTTCCTGTCTCTCCTTCCCTTGCCTTCCGCGCGCCGCTACCCTCGCGGCAGGAAAGCGGTGCGCAATCTATCACACTCTCCCGCCAGGGTCAATCGCGAATATGGTACAATATGCGGCGTCGTGTTAAGAAGGAAAAGCAAGATGAAGGTCAGGCTCATGTCGGTTCTCGTGCCGCTCGCCGCGCTGCTGGCGGCGTCCGGATGCCGCTCGTCCGCGCGGGAGCGCCTCGAGGACGAGACGGTCAGGGTGCTCATGATCGGGAACAGCTTCTCGATCTCGTGCCTCACCTACCTGCCGAAGGTGGCGGCGGACTGCGGCGCGAACCTCGACCTCTGCTCGCTCTACATCGGCGGATGCCCGCTCGAGAGGCACGTGAGGAACCTCAGGAGGGAGCTCGCCGAGGAGACGAGGGGGGAGAAGGGCGCGTATCTCTGCGGGCGCGTGAAGCGCAACGGCCCGCGCATGACGGTCAAGGACGCGAAGCTCACGGACACTCTGAAGGCGGCGAAGTGGGACGTCGTGACGATCCAGCAGGCGAGCGACAAGAGCTGGAGGCCCGAGAGCTACGAGCCGTGGGGCGACGAGCTCGTGGCGGCGATCCGCCGGTTCGCGCCGCAGGCGAGGATCGTCGTGCAGGAGACTTGGAGCTACACGCCGTTCGACAGGCGCCTCGGGAAGTGGGGCATGACGGCGGACGAGATGCACGCGAAGCTCTCGAGGGCATATCGCGGCTTCGCGGAAAAGCGCGGCTTCGACGTCATCCCGATGGGCGACGCCGTGCAGGCGTGGCGGCGCGAGCTCCCCGTCAGGTACACCGACCACTCCTTCGGCGGCGACGTCGTGGGCGGCCGAGGCAAGAAGGATGGAGACCGCTTCAGGCGCGGCGCCGACGGCTCCTGGTCCCTGGACTCCGACGCCAGCCACCTGAACGAGAAGGGCGAGTACCTCCAGGCGCTCGTGTGGGCGCAGAGCGTCCTGGGAATAGACGTAGACCGGTTCGTGGACCGGCCCGACTGCGTGACCGAGGCGCAGGACGCTCTGATGCGCAGAATCGCGAAGGAAGTGCGGGAGTGATTGTGGTATAATTCTCTGCCGATTTCACGAAGGCGTTTGGGATGGCGGCGAGCGATCTTTTCAGCGAGGACTACAAGGTTGATCTGGAGGTCTTTGAGGGCCCCCTCGATCTGCTTCTGTACCTCATACGCAAGGACGAGCTCGACATATACGACATTCCGATAGGGCGCATAACCGAGCAGTACATGAAGTACCTCGAGGTCATGCGCCAGCTGAACCTCGACGTCGCCGGCGAGTTCATCGTGATGGCCGCCACGCTGATGGTGATCAAGTCCAGGCCTCTCCTGCCGGTGGAGCGCCGGGTCTCGGAGGAGACGGGCGAGGAGGAGTGGGTGGACCCGCGCCTGGACCTCGTGCGGCAGCTCGTGGAGTACAAGAAGTTCAAGGACGCCGCCGGGAGGCTCGCCGAGTACGAGCTGCGGCGCATGGAGTCCTTCGACTACGGCGGGGGGCGCCCGAAGTTCGAGAAGACGCAGGCGGACAAGGCCAGCGCCATCGCCGACCTCGGCGTGTTCGACCTCCTCTCCGCGTTCCAGGAGGTTCTTGCGCGCCTCGGGGAGATCCCGCAGGAGGAGCTCAAGGGGGCGCGGTGGAGCGTGCCGGACAAGATGGACCTCGTGCTCGCCCGCGTGCGCTCGGAGGGGCAGCTGGCGTTCTCCACGCTCTTCAGCGAGAAGTCGCCCCGCGGCGAGGTGATCGTCACGTTCCTCGCCCTGCTCGAGCTGCTGCGCCAGCATCGTGTGGTCATCTACCAGAACGCGGCGTTCCACGAGATAACGATCCTGCCGAGCAAGGAGGAGCCTGCGGACAAGCCGCTTGACGCCCCGGACGACTGGTGACGCCCCGAAACTGAGGAAGGAGACAGCCGCTTAAGCCATGGAAACGGAAGAGGAAATCAGGGAAGATTCCGCGCACGGCGCGCAACAGGCGCCCGAGGACGGCTCGGGCCGCCCGGCGCCCCGTCCTCGGGAGCGGGAGCCGAGGCTCCCTCTCCCGGGATGCCTCCAGGAGATCGTCGGCTCGCTTCTCTTCGCGAGCGAGACGCCGCTCTCGGCGGCGGATCTGCGCGAGTGCGTTCGCGGAGTCTCGCCGGAGGAGGGGGACGACGCGGACGTGATGGACGTGTACCGCACGTGCACGAACCGCGAGATAGAGGAGGCCCTCCGCGGCCTGCAGAAGGCCCTCGAGGTCGCGCGATGCGGCTTCGCCCTCGTCTGCGCCGGCGGGCAGTACAGGCTCCAGACAGTGCCTTCGTGCGGACGCTACGTGCGGGCGCTGCTGAAGCTCGACCGTCCCAGCCGCCTTTCCAGGGCCTCGCTCGAGACGCTCGCCATCGTCGCGTACAGGCAGCCGATAACCAAGGCGGAGGTCGAGCAGATACGCGGCGTCGGGGTGGACACCATCATGAAGACCCTCTCGGACCTCGGGCTGGTGCGCCTCGTCGGCCGCTCGGAGCTTCCGGGTCATCCGTTCCTCTACGGCACCACCCCGTTCTTCCTCGAGCACTTCGGGCTCGCCTCGCTCGACCAGCTGAACGAGATCGACCCCACTCTGCCGCGCTCCGACCCGAAGGAGCGGGCGCGGCTCTTCAAGAAGGAGGAGAAGGCGGCAGACCCCGAGGAGAATGCGGCCGTCGCCGAGGAAAAGCCCGCAGAGGAAAAGCCCTCCGAGGACAAGCCCGTGGAGGAGGATGCGCCGGAAGGGAATGAGACCGAAGCCGCCGGCGGTCAGGACGGCGTCGACATCATAAGCGTGATGGACGAGGAGTCCGAGGACGAAGTCGAGGATTCTGGCGACGACGAACTCGACGAGGACGACGACGACGAACTCGACGAGGACGACGACGACGAACTCGACGACGAGGACGACGAGGACGACGATGAACTCGACGACGAGGACGATGACGACGAGGACGATGACGACGAGGAGGAAGATGAGGATGAAGAGGAGAAGTAGCGCATTTGGCGTTGCGGCCATGGCTTTCGCCCTGGCGTCGCTGCCGCTTGCCGGGTGCGGCGGCGGGGAGCGCCCCTCCGATCGCGCCGGCAGATCCTCGCGCAGGTACTCTGCCGCGGTGGCCGAGCTCCAGGCCGGCAGGATTGACGCGGCGATAAGGGGCTTCGAGGACGTGGTGCGCGAAGAGCCGGGGAACGGCGACGCCCATTTCCAGCTCGCGGCGCTGCTTGAGGACGCGAAGAAGGACTATCTCGGCGCGATCGTTCACTACCGCGTCTACCAGATGATGCGGCCCGGGTCCGACAAGGCCGCCGTGGCGGCGGACCGCATGAAGGGCTGCGAGTCGCGGTATGCGGCGCTCGCCGTCGAGCGCGCCGGGGCGGACAACCAGTTCGCGGCGGAGCTCGAGAAGCTCCGCAGGGAGCACGCCCAGTGCGCAAAGAGGGAGGCCCGCCTTTCCGAGGATCTCGACAAGGCGAAGAGGCGGGTCGCGGCGCTTGAGCGCGACGTGGAGATGAAGATGAGGCTCATCGAGGGCGCGACCGCCATCGCGGACGGCGCCTCCGCACCGTCCGCCCCGAAGAAGCCGCTCCGTCCGACCGACGCCGACCTTCTCGACGACGAGGACGGCGATGGCGCCGGCGACGGCGGGAAGGCCTCCGCCAGGGACATCAAGGGACTCCGCGCGCTGCTGGACGAGGAGGACCGCACCGCCCCGGCCAGGCCGCCGATGGGCGTCGCCGAGGCGGGGACGGGCGGGAAGCGGCCGATCGCCATCCCGTCCGCGGAGAAGAAGGAAGCCAAGAAGCCCGGGCGCGCCATCCCGGAGACGTACACCGTCCAGGAGGGCGACACGCTCATGCAGATATCGGCCCGGTTCTACGGCACGAACCACAAGTGGCGCGAGATCCGCGAGGCGAACAAGACCGTGATATCCACCGACGGGCGCGTGAAGGCGGGGCAGGTGATACGCCTTCCGTGACGAGGCGGGGCGGAGGCGAAGGAGACTGCGGAGATGGGTGCGATTCATACGGAGCTCGTGAGGCACGACCATGCGTACACCGCCGTGGACGTGCCGTGGCAGATGGACGACGAGGGGGATTCCAAGCTCTTCCGCTATCTGCGCGGCGGCGGCGTGCGGGCGTTCGGGCGCACCAGCCAGGACGCGGCGCGCATTCGCCGCCAGTCGAGGTTTCTCAAGGTGTTCGCGGTGATAGCGTTCCTGTGGCTTGTGGGGTGGACGTTCCTGTAGGAGGGCGTCCGCCTGTCAGGCAGCTTAAGTCAAATGGGGGTTCTTGTGATGAGGATATCGGCATTGAGGGGATTGGCCTTTCCGGCGGTGGCGGCGGTCTGCCTTGCGGCGAGCGGCCAGGATGACGGCCGCGCCGCGTACCAGGCGCGGCAGGCGGTGCAGGAGGTGCAGCGGCTTTCGAGCCAGTTCGACCAGCTGGAGAGCCGGGTCGAGTCGATGTCCGCCAGGATCCGGGGCCTGGACGGCTCCGGCGAGGTGCGCGACCTGAAGGCGGAGATCGGGGCTGTCAGGAGCGAGCTCGGCGAGCTCAAGCGCCGTCAGGCCGCCATGCGCGGAGAGATAGTGGCGGAGCTCTCGAAGAAGATGGCCGAGCTCATCGCGAAGAGCGCGCCGGCGTCTCGCCCGGCTTCGCCATCCCGCCAGGAGCGTCCGCAGCGCGCCGCCGCCCGCGACCCGGAGCCCGCGTCGACCGGGCCGACCGGCCCGTATTTCGAGCACGTCGTCGAGCCTGGCGAGACGCTCTCCTACATCGCGAAGGAATGCAACACCACGGTGCGCAAGATCAAGCAGTACAGCGGGCTGAAGGGCGACGGCCTGCGCGTGGGGCAGAAGCTGCTGATCCCCGCCGAGGACGAGAAGAAGAAGTGAGGCCGGTCGGAATGGTGAGGCTGAGAAGACTTCGGAGGACGGCTGCGATACGCGACATGTTCGCGATGGACGTGCCGTCGAGGGACCGCTTCATCTGGCCCGTGTTCCTCGTCGGGGGCTCGGGGCGCAAGGAGCCGATCGCCTCGATGCCCGGCCAGTTCCGCTGGTCGGCCGACCGCCTGGCCGCGGAGTTTCCGGCGGGCGTCCGCTCGGTGCTCCTCTTCGGGCAGACGGACGGGGAGAAGGACGAGGCGGGGCTGTCCGCCGCCGACCCGTGCGGCGTGGTGCAGAGGGCGATACCGGTCCTCAAGGCCGCCGTGCCCGGCCTGGTCGTGCTCACGGACGTGTGCCTGTGCGCGTACACGAGCCATGGGCACTGCGGCCCTCGCGACGGCGACGGGGACGTGGACAACGACGCGGCCTGCGAGATGCTCGCCCGGGTGGCGGTGAGCCATGCGCGGGCCGGGGCGGACGGCGTCGCGCCGAGCGCCATGATGGACGGCCAGGTGGCGGCGATACGCGCCGCGCTGGACGAGGAGGGCTTTTCGAAGACGCTCCTCGTCTCGTACTCCACGAAGTTCGCCTCGACGATGTACGGTCCGTTCCGGGACGCGGAGAACTCGGCGCCGTCCGCCGGGGACCGCCAGGGCTACCAGGCCTCATACCGCGATCCCGACACCGCGGTGAGGGAGTCCGAGGTCGACGAGGCGGAGGGGGCGGACGCGCTGATGGTGAAGCCCGCGCTGTGGTATCTCGACCTCATCGGGAGGGTGCGCTCCCGCACCCTGCTCCCGGTGATGGCGTACAACGTGTCGGGCGAGTACTCGATGGTCCATGCGGCCGCGGCGGCCGGGGTCTGCGACCTCCACGAGGCGGCCCGCGAGTCGCTGTACGCGATATTCCGCGCCGGGGCGACGCAGGTGATAAGCTACTGGACCCCGTACTACGACGAGATCTTCACGGTGAAGCGAGCGCCGACGGAGTCGGCGGAAGCGAAAAACGAAAGGAGCGAGAGATGAGAGGGATGGCAACGATAACGCTCGCGGTCGCATGTGCCGCGGCGGCGGAGGCGGCGGAGTTCATGGCGGGGTTCGCCCGGACGGACATAACCCCGCCGATCGGCACGTACATGCCCGGCTACTACCAGGACCGCCGGGCGACCGAGATCCTCGACCCGCTTGAGATAAACATGGTCGCGTTCTCTGACGGACGCGAGACGGCGCTCGTCGCCCAGTTCGACACGGAGGCCCTGAGCTGCGTCACGGCCGACATGATGCGCGACGCCATCGTGAAGGCGACGGGCGTGAAGCGCGACGCCATCCTCCTGCACGCCTCGCACACGCACGACGGCGCGCAGCTCGCGGCGAAGTCCGGCCACGGCACCGGCGCGGGCGACTCGCAGGGGAACGACCCGAAGTTCGGCCCGATCGACCGCCTCTACCGCGAGTTCGCGACCACGCGCGCGGTCGACGCGGCGCGCGCCGCCATCCGCGACCTGAAGCCCGCGACGATCTCCATCGCCCGCTCCCGCGCCGAGCGCATATCGTTCGGCCGCCGCTATCTGATGAAGGACGGCACGGTGCGGACGAATCCGGGCACGAACAATCCCGACATCGTAAGGCCAGTGGGCACGGCGGACGACGAGGTGCAGCTCGTGCGCGTCGACCGCCAGGGCGGGAAGCCCATCGCGATCGTCAACTTCCAGACGCACCCCGACGTCGTCGGCGGCACCACGATCTCCGCCGACTGGCCGGGCCTTGCCCGCGCCGTCTTCGAGGCGGCGACCTTCGGCGAGGCCCACTGCATGGTGCTCAACGGCACGCAGGGCGACGTGAACCACTGCAACGTGATGCCCAGGCCCGGCGAGATGAACGGGCTCAGGCGCGACTTCGACGCCGTCGACCGCGGCTACGCGCACGCCAGGCACATGGCCAACGTGCTCGCCGCCGCCGCGCTCAGGGTGTGGCTGAAGTGCGAGAGCGTGCCGGCGGGCGACGTGCGCTTCGCCGTCTCCGAGGTCAGGGTGCCCGCGCAGAAGGGCGACGTCGACCCGAAGAAGGACCTCGCGTGGGCGAAGGACGTGTGGGAGCTGCACCAGAGGAGCGTGAAGGACGGCGTGGTCGCGACGGACAAGGACTACGACACCGTGAAGTACGGCTGGAAGGGGATGGACCTCACGACGGAGGTCGCGCGCGCCGGCCGCATAATCAACATGTCGAAGCACGCCGACTTCCACCGGATCCCGATCTGGGGCGTGTCCATCGGCTCGTCCATCTCGTTTGGCGCGTTCCCGGGCGAGCCGTTCAACGACATCGGCGTGGAGCTCAAGAAGAGGACGCCTTTCAGGATGTCCATCTTCATGTGCCTCACGAACGGGAGCCTCGGGTACTTCCCGTTCTCCGACAGCTACAGGCAGGGCGGGTACGAGTCCGCCACCTCCCCGTTCGGGCCGTCTGTCGCGGACGACCTTATCGCCGGGCAGCTCGCCCTGATGAAGGGGCTCTACAGGTAGCGGCCCCGCCGCCCGTCCGGGCGGCATGATTGCCCGAGAGGAGATTCGGAGATGGAGAAGGCAAGGCGATACGTGGTTTTCCTGCTGGTGATGGCGGGGTGCGGAGGCATGCTGTTCGACTTCGGCGGCACGATCATCAACCCGGCCATCCCGTATCTCGAGAAGCTCGGCCTCTACAGCACGGCCGAGCTCTCCCACCTCACGAGCGCGGTCGTGATGAGCGCGGCATTCTCGGGCCTCTTCGCCGGGATGCTCGCCGAGCTCCTCGGGCGCAAGGCGGTGATGCTGCTCGCGGCCGCGATCGCGGCCGTCGCCTGCCTTCCGATCTGCCTCGCCGACGGCTACTGGTGGTTCTGGGCGGGCCGCACGATGCAGGGGGTCGCCGCCGGCCTCATCGGAGTCGTGGTGCCGATGTACCTCGCGGAGTGCCTGGACGCGGGCAATCGCGGCAAGGGCGCCGGAGTGTTCCAGTTCATGGACGTGATCGGCATCCTCTTCTGCTCGCTGGTGGGCGTTGCGGTGGTCAAGGCGATGGGCGGCCCGAACGACGCCGGCATGGCGGCGGAGACGATGCGGAGGGCGTGGAAGACGGTGTTCTGGACGAGCGCGGTCCCGGCGGTCGTGTTCTTCCTCGGCGCCCTCGGCCTGAAGGAGAGCCCCGTGTGGCTGGAGAAGTCGAAGGGGCGGAAGCGCGGAAAGGCGGAGAAGGGGGATGGCGCAGCGTCCGGCGCGGAGGCGGCGACGCCTCCGCCGGGGGACTCCCTCTTCCAGAAGAAGTACATCCTGCCCTTCCTCATCGCGGTGGCGATCCTCGCGTGCAACCAGGCGACGGGATGCAACGCGATCCAGTACTTCGCGCTCAAGATGTTCATGGACGCCGGCCTTGGCGACGCCGTGGCGAACTACGCGAACGTCGCGCTGTGGGCGGTGATGCTCGCGACGACGGCGCTCGCCTGCACGCTCGTGGACAGGAAGGGGCGCAAGTTCCTGCTTTCGGTGGGGACGCTCGGCATGGTCGCCGCCGACGCCCTCGCGGGCGCCGTGTTCCTCGCGATATCGAAGGGCTGGCTCGCGCCGTCCGCGATCTCCGGATGGCTCGTAGTCGCCGGCATCGCGCTGTTCATCGCGGCGTTCTCCGTCGGCCCGGGAGTGGTCGTGTGGCTCGCGCTCTCCGAGCTGATGCCCAACCGCATCCGCGCCAACGGCATGGCGATCGGGCTCTTCATCAACATGATGGTCGCATATCTCATCTCCGACGTGTTCCTGCAGCTCGTGGAGGGCTGGGGATACGCGCCCGTGCTTTTCATGCTCTCCGGGTTCGCGGGCGTCTACTTCGTGACGGCGGCGCTGTTCCTCCCCGAGACGAAGGGGCGCACCCTCGAGGAGATCGAGCGGATGTGGGCTTCGAAGTGAGTTTCTGAAAACGGGTCAAGTTAGGAGGCAGTGGAAATGAAGGCATCGGAACTCGCAAACATCCTGGGCGGCGTCCTCGAAGGGGACGACGTGGACATCTTCGCCTGCGGCGGCCTTGAGGAGGCGATGCCGGGCGACCTGAGCTTCTGCAAGGACTCGAAGCACGCGAAGCTCGTGCAGGACACGAAGGCCAGCGCGGTCCTGCTGCCGCGTGACTGGACGCATGGCGCCCCGTGCCCGGTGATCCGCGTGGACGACCCCAACCACGCCTGCATGACGGCGGCGAGGATGTTCGCCCCGCCGGAGCCGGTCCGGGCCCCCGGGGTGCATCCCACGGCGGTCGTGGACCCGTCCGTCCGCATCGGCGAGGGCGTGCACGTGGGGCCGTACGCGGTGGTCGAGAAGGGCTCCTCCATAGGCGACGGCGCGGTGATCGAGGCGCAGGTGTGGATCGGCGAGGGCTGCGCCGTCGGGGCCCGCACCCACATCTACCCGCAGGTCACGCTCCGCGAGGGGACGAAGGTCGGCGCGGACTGCATCCTGCACTGCGGTGTGCGCCTCGGCGGCGACGGGTACGGG
>CAVERN010000061.1:0-9723 GCA_963618095.1 bacterium
CGTCGACCGCGGCGAGGACGGCTGCCGCGTCTACGACCGTTTCTTCGCCCAGTGGCTTCGGAAGGAAAACCGCGTTGCGGTGGTTTAGGATAAATCCGGCACGTTGTCACCCGGTGTCGATTGCGATCGAAACTGGCGGCGTTCCTTTTTCAGATGCGTTGTAGTATAATGGCGCGGAAAAGTCAACAACGCAAAAGGATGGAATCATGAATCTCAGGATACCCCTCAGGCCGGTGCAGGGCTACAACAAGATCTTCGACGTGGGCGAGTACAGGATGGAGCTGACGAAGTTCGGCCTCATCAAGCTCGCGAAGGGCGCGTCGTATTCGGGCGAGACCGGCGAGACCGAGGTCGCGCTCGTGCTCATCGGGGGCAACTTCGCGGCAGAGGGCGACGGCTGGCGCTTCGAGGTGGCGGACGGCCGCAGGAGCCCGTTCACGGGCAAGCCGCACTGCCTCTACATGCCGCGCCGCACGCGCTACACGATCACCGCGCTCTCCGACGTCGAGCTTGCGTACAACGGCTCGCCCGCGACGCGCGACACGGCGAGGCCGACCATGATCCGTCCCGAGGACACTCGCCACATCGAGCTTGGCAAGGACAACTGGACGCGCACCTCCGAGATCATCCTCGACGAGAAGTTCGACTCAGAGCACTTCTACATCGGCGAGGGCATGATCCCGAGCGGCAACTGGTCCGGCTACCCGAGCCACCGCCACGACGTCAACAATCCGCCGGCCGAGCTGGACATGGAGGAGACGTACTTCTACCTCTTCGACAAGGTGGGCGCGGGCGCGGGAACGCCCAACGAGGGCTTCGGCTTCCAGAGCGTCTACACGCCGGAGGGCGTTGCGGCGAAGAAGTTCGGGGAGCGCCTGAACGAGGCGTACCGCGTGTCCAGCTACGACACCGTCGCGATCGCGGAGGGATACCATCCGCTCGCGGGCGCGCCCGGGTACAACATGTACTATCTCTGGACGATGGCCGGGGACAAGGGGCGCGGGCTCGTCAGCTCGATGGATCCGGCGCACGCCTGGGTGAAGGGCGCATAGCCGGCCGCGCCGCGCCGGACGGCGCGGGTCGGTTGAAATCCGCGGCGTGTTTTTGTATCATACGCCCCCTGTTTGTCTTCGTAAAAGTCAATGTCAGCAAAGGAGATGAGGTAATGTCTGAAAAGTGCAAGTGCGGATGCTGCGGGGCCAAGGACGCCTTTCAGCCGCCGATGGAGCTTCTTGATACTCTGAGGGATTTCGCCGGGGACAGGCCCGAGACCGTTGCGATCGCATGGGAGCGCGAGGACGGGCACGTCTTCCGCTACGACATATCTCTCCCGAGGGGCATGCACTCCTCGATGCATTCGGGAGTGGCGCACCTCGTCGAGCGCTGCGTGAAGTTCGCGCTCTGGGCCGCCGGCGGCTGGAAGCTCTACCTCTCGGGCCCGGACTGGATCGTGAAGCCCATCGCGAAGGACTATTCGGCGAGGGGCGCGCGCAAGTTCGACTACGGGTTCTTCAAGGATCTCTACGGCCGTCCGTTCGAGGTGGAGGTGCTGCCTCTCAAGAAGATGCCCGAGACCAGCGAGCGCGAGGTCGTGGTGAAGAACAACACCAACGGCAACCGCATCGGCTTCGACCTGGGCGCGTCCGACTTCAAGATCTCCGCGCTCAGGAGCGGCAAGGTCGTGTTCTCCAAGGAGTTCCCCTGGGATCCCCGCAACCAGCCCGACCCCGAGTACCACTACACGAAGCTCTCCGCCGGCCTCGAGGAGGCCGCGAAGGCGCTGGGCGGCAAGGTGGACGCCATCGGCGGGTCCACGGCCGGCACCCTCGTGGGCAAGCGGCTCGGCCCGGCGTCCCTCCTTCGGGCGATCCTTGAGAAGAACCCCAAGAAGAAGGACGAGGCGCGCAACCTCTTCACCCGCATCGAGGAGGAGTGGCAGGTGCCCTTCGAGGTGTACAACGACGGCGACGTCACCGCGCTCGCCGGCGCGATAACGATGAAGAAGAGCGGCATCCTCGGCGTGGCGATGGGCTCCTCCGAGGCGGTGGGGTACATCAACCAGCGCGGGGCGCTCACCGGGCGCATCTCCGAGCTTGCGTTCGCGCCGATGGACCTCAACCCGGACTCCGCGCGGGACGAGTGGAGCGGCGACGCGGGCGTCGGGGCGATGTACTTCTCGCAGCAGGCGGTCAACCACCTCGCATGCAGGTACGGCTTCAGGTTCCCGAAGTCGATGAAGCTCCCGGAGCGTCTCAAGGTCGTGCAGGCGGCCGCCGAGGCGCACGACCCGAAGGCGCTCAAGGTGTATCTCATGATCGGCCGCTATCTGGCGAACGCCGTGTGCTGGTACCGCGAGTTCTACGACTTCTCCAACCTCATGATCCTCGGGCGCGTGACGTCCGGCCTCGGCGGCGAGCTCATACTCCACACCGCCAAGATGGGGCTGGAGGCCATCGACCCCGCGCTGGCGGAGGAGGTCGACGTGTTCATGCCGGACGAGAAGGCGCGCCGCCTCGGGCAGTCCGTCGCGGCGGCGCAGATCCCCGTGGTGAGGAAGTGAGGAAGGCATGAGCAGCAGGACATTCTCGGCGGAGCAGCTTCGCGAGGTCATCGCGCTGTTCCAGGTGTACGGCGACATCGTGGCGGTGAACCGCTACGGCTCGGGGCACATAAACGACACGTTCAAGGTGGACATCTCGCTCGGCGGCGTGCCGGTGTCGTACGTGCTGCAGCGCATAAACGACGGGATCTTCACCCGTCCGGACCGCGTGATGGAGAACATCGCCCGCGTCACGACCCACATACGCGGCAAGTTCGCGGGCGGGGACGGCGCGTCCCGCCGCACGCTCACGGTGATACCGTCCCGCGAGGGCCAGCCCGTCGCCCGCGGGCCGGAGGGCGGCTGGTGGCGCATGTACGTGTTCATCGCCGGGGCGCGGACGATCGACCTCATCGAGGACGCGGACCAGGCGCGCAAGGCCGCCAAGGCGTTCGCCGGCTTCCAGAACGCGCTCGCCGACCTCCCGTCGCCGCGCCTCTACGAGACGATCCCCAACTTCCACAACACGCTCTCGCGCATAGAGCAGCTCGAGGTCGCCGTGGCGGAGGACAAGGTCGGCCGCAAGGCGTCCGTCTCCGCCGAGCTCGCGTTCGTGGCGGCGCGCACGGAGGAGGCGGGCAGGATCGTGAAGATGATGGAGTCCGGCGAGATCCCCGAGCGCATCACGCACAACGACACGAAGATCAACAACGTGATGCTCGACGACGCCACCGGCGAGGGCATCGCGGTGATCGACCTCGACACGGTGATGCCCGGGTGCGCGCTCTACGACTTCGGCGACATGGTGCGCACGTCGACCGCCGCGGCGGCGGAGGACGAGAGGGACCTCTCAAAGGTGTTCTCCCGCAGGGAGTACTTCGAGGCGCTCGTGCGCGGCTATCTCTCCGAGGCGAAGTTCCTCACCGAGGCGGAGAAGGCGAACCTGGCCTTCTCCGGCCGCCTCATCACGCTCACGATCGGCATCCGCTTCCTGACGGACTACCTTGCCGGGGACACGTACTTCCACACCGCGTACCCGGAGCACAACCTGGTGCGCTGCCGCACGCAGTTCAAGATGGTGGAGTCGATGGAGGCGCAGAGGGACGAGTACGAGGCGATCGTCGCGTCCTGCTGCGGCTGACGGCCAGGAGGCGGACGTGACGGGGGAGGACGTCAAGACGCCTCCGCACAGCGCGGAGGCCGAGCGGGGCGTGCTCGGGTCGATACTGCTCGACGCGGAGACCGGCGAGGACGCGCGCGTGCTCGACCTGTGCCTCACGCACGGGATCGAGCCCGATTCGTTCTTCGATCCGCGCCACCGGCTGGTGTTCGAGACGCTGCTGGAGATGTCCCGCGAGACGCTGCCGGTGGACGGGGTGACGCTGATAGAGCGTCTCCGCGCCCGCGGCAGGCTCGAGGCCGCTGGCGGGGCCCCTGCGGTGGAGGCCCTGGTCTCGGGCACGCCCACGTCGGCGCACGCGGAGTACTACATCGACATCGTCCGCCAGAAGCACGTGCTCCGCAGGCTGATAGCCACGGCGCAGGCGACCGAGCGCAAGTGCTACGACGGGGACGGACGCAACGCGGACGTGATCCTGGGCGAGGCCGAGAGCGCGTTCCTCGGGATCGGCGGGGAGTCTTCCTCGAAGACCGACTGGAAGGCCGCGATAGACCGCACCTTCAAGTCGATAGAGCGGCTCTTCGAGTCCACGGGGATGATCGAGGGCCTTCCCACGGGGTTCAAGTACGTGGACGAGAAGCTGCTCGGCCTGAAGCCCGCCGAGATGATCGTGATAGCGGCGCGGCCGAGCGTGGGCAAGACCTCGTTCGCGATGAACATAGCCGAGTGCGTGGCGCTCGGGGAGGACATCAACGGGAGGAAGTTCGAGGGCGAGAACGGCCGGCCACACCCGGTGCTGATATTCTCGCTCGAGATGAACGCCGAGTCTCTCGCGAAGAGGATGCTCTGCGGGCGGGCGCACGTGAGCTCGTGGCGGATCGCCCGCAACCTGATGCCCGCGAAGGAGAAGGCCGAGGCCACGACAGCGCTGGGCCGGGCGGCGGGCGAGCTGAAGGCCGCGCCGATCTACATCGACGACGCGAGCGGGCTCGACATATCCGACCTCCGGGCGAGGGCGCGCCGGATGAAGCGCCAGCACGGCATCGAGCTTGTGGTGATAGACTATCTCCAGCTCTGCCAGTGCCGCGAGGTCTCGAGGCAGGGCCGTCAGATAGAGGTGAGCCGCATCTCCGGGAGCATAAAGTCGATGGCCAAGGAGCTGCACGTGCCGGTGATCGTCCTCTCCCAGCTCTCCCGCGCGAACGAGCAGCGCGGCGACAAGAACGAGGTGCCGAAGCTCTCCGACCTGCGCGACTCGGGGGCGATCGAGCAGGATGCGGACGTGGTGATGATGCTCCGGAGGCCGTCCATGGTGCGGGCGACGCGGGACGACGCGGAGACGCAGAACCTCGCCGTGGTGGACGTGGCGAAGCACCGCAACGGCGAGACGGGCGACGTGAAGATGAACTTCTTCCGCGACTACGTGCGCTTCGGCGACAGGTCGCAGAAGGACGAGACCGCCGCCGCCGAGGACGTCCAGCGCCAGATGGACGAGGACGCGGTCCGCCACGTGACGAGCCAGGAGCAGATCGAGATCGAGAACCTGATGTGACGGGAGGCCGCAGATGCTGCACGTCGTAGCCACTCCGATAGGGAACCTCGGCGACATGAGCGCGCGGGCGCTCGAGTGCCTGAGGTCCGCCCGGCTCATCGCCTGCGAGGACACGCGCCGCACGTGGCAGCTCCTCTCGCACTTCGGCATACCGCGTCCGGAGATGGTCTCGTATCGCCAGGGCAACGAGGAGCGCGTGACGCAGAAGGTGCTCGCCGATCTCGCCGCCGGCGCTGAGGTCGCGCTCTGCTCGGACGGCGGCTACCCCGGCATCTCCGACCCCGGCTACCGGCTGATCCGGGCGTGCGCGCAGTCGAACGTCGCCTACGACGTGATTCCCGGAGCGAGCGCGGTCAACGTGGCGCTGCTGATGAGCGGGTTGTCCACGTCGTCCTTCACGTTCCGCGGCTTTCCGCCGCGCGGGCCGGGCGCGCTGCGCAACTGGTTCCGCGAGGACGCGGACAGGGAGCACACGCTCGTGTGCTACGAGTCGCCGTTCCGCGTCGCCGCGACGCTCGAGGCGGCCCTCGACGCGCTTGGAGACCGTGAGGCCGCGGTCTGCATCGAGCTGACGAAGCTCCACGAGCGCGTCTCGCGGGGCTACCTCTCCGATCTCGTCGCCGAGTTCCGGGACGCGAAGGTGAAGGGCGAGGTCGCGCTCGTCATCGCCGGCAGCAACCCGAAGTTCGCGAGGTCTTGAAATTTATGATTTGCGATTTGGGAGAGAGATTTAGCCGTGTAGAAGTGTGGAAAGGATAGCGGGCGAATCTCTCAAGGATGCCATATAGCCGCAAGAAACGCAACTAAAAGCGTGGTTTTTGGCAATTACCCCCCCCAAAAAAAAGCAGAATTTACTTGCGTAAAATGTCCGCATATGATACCTTGTTCCCAGTCGAATACTTGGTGGTCTTTGGGTCGTCGCGGTGACGGCCGGGTGCGCTGAACACGGCTTCAGCACATTGTCGCGAAGTCCGCCGAGACCTCAGTTGGTAGTGGGTAGTTGGTAGAAGACAAGGAGTTCAGTCATGAGCATCTACGACATGTCAATGCGGAGAAAGGCTTCAGCGGGCGCGGCGGCCTGGGCGGCGCTCTCGCTGTCCATCGGAATGGTCCTGTCTGCCGCGGCGGACGGCGACGGCGCGTACTGGGCGACGACCCCGATGGAGTGCCACTGGATAGGCGCCGTGAAGCACGGCGACACTGCCCAAGACGCCTACGACACGGGTGTCTATCCGATCCCGTCCGAAGCGTACGCCGACTGGACGAACCAGAACAACTGGGCGGAGGGCGTCGTGCCCGGCCTCATCCAGGTGCCGCAGGCGGACGGCTCCGTGGCCACGAACGGCTGCCGCGGCTGCACTGCGGTGTTCGACGGCAACAGCCGGATACGGGTGGTGCAGCTCCTCGGCCACGTCTCCGTGGGCGCGATCCGCGTGACGGGGGCGACGGCTCCGCGCTTCATCTTCGGCCACTACCAGTGGACGACCCCGTCCCTCAACGTCGAGTCCGGCGGAAGCATCCGCGTCGGGACGGAGGTTCCGGAGGCGCCGTACTTCGCGTGCCAGATCACGCCGTTCGAGGTCCAGCCCGCCGCCGACCAGACGATGCTCACGGTCGAGAACAACTCCGCGGGCGTCCTCGACGTCGGCTACGTCGGGAACGTCAGCCCCGCGTTCTCGGACAGCGTCGGGTTCGAGATCGTGCGCTACGAGGGCACGGGGGCGGTCCGCAAGCGCAACAAGACCTCCTGCTCGAAATGGAGCATGAAGGTGCACCTCGCGCAGGACGGCGGCAGGTACGTGGCGAACACGACCACCAACTCCAGCTTCGCCGGCTCGGACAACATAGGCGCCATAGCGGTGGACGCGTCCTCTCCGAGGCAGCACGTCGAGATTCCGGAGGGCAAGGCCGTCTTACTCGAGCGCAACGCGGCCTTCGACACTGTGATGGGCGACCTGCTCGTCGACGGCGGCGGAATTCTCCGCTTCTCGCAGAGCGTGGACGGAAGCCTGAGCGCGGGGGCGGGCAGGACGCTCGAGGTCGCCTGCGGCGTGGCGACCGTGGGCGGGAAAGGGCTTGCGGTGGGGAAGTCCGGCCGCGCCGGCTTGGTGAGGCTCTCCGGGAGGAGCACGTTCTCGAATCTGAGCGTCATGGGCGGGGCGACGTGCGAGGTGCCGTGGCTGGGGATGGACGGGGAGTCGTCCCCCGTGGGCGTCGGCGCGGTCGGCCTCGGCGGCAGATCCATCCTCCGGTACGTGGGCCCGGGCGAGACCACCGACCGCGCGCTTGTCGGGGACGGCCTCGGGACCGTGGAGGTCGCGGGCGGCGGCGATCTCGTGTGGAGGGGCGGCATGGCGCCCAGCACCGCGGGGTCGCTCTCCTATGCGTACACCATCGCCACCCCCGGGGAGGGTCGATTCGTGGTCGCCACCGCGTCGGTCACGAAGTATCTCGACCTGGCGGACGGGGCGAGGGTGGCGTTCGCGGCCCCGGACGGGGCGGACACGGTCGCCGTGAGCAAGCTCGGAGTCTCGGGGGCGGCCTCCGTCGAGGTCCCGGCGGGCGTGAAGGTGGAGATCGCGGCCCTCTCGCGCTCGTCCGGCGGCACGCTCGACATCGCCGTCGAGCGTGGCGGCGGGATCTCCATCGCCGGGTTCGACGGGTCCGAGTTGCCGGACTGGATCACCGTCGGCGGACGGCGGGCGTACCGCGCCGCCGACGGCTCGGTCTACTCCGCCAGCGGCGCGGCGAACTCCGCGGAGATCTCGGCGCACGGCGACGCGGTGCCGGACTCGCCCTTCGCGGCGGTGGGCATCACGCGCGCGGGCGACCCCGCCGCGGGGAACGACTCCCTGGCCGCGGCCTCCGTCTCGGTGCTGGCGCTGAACCACGAGGTCGCGGAGGACGCGACGGTGGCGATCGCGGAGGGCGAGACGCTCGACGCGAGGCTCCTGCGCATCAGGCCTGGCGCGGGAGACCTCGCGATAGGGCACGAGGCGGGCGTCGGCGAGGTGAAGTCCTCCGCCGGCGCGCTCATGCTCGAGACCGCAGACGCCTCCCAGACGCTGACGCTGAACGCGAGGCTCGCGAACCCGCCGTCGTCGCCGCTGGCCGTCTCCGGGCCGGGGACGGTGCGCCTTGCCGCCATTGGCGGCGTGGCGGGGGTGGACTCCGCGGATCTCGTCGGGGACGGCGAGTTCGACCTCTCCGGCGGGAGCCTCAGGCTCGTGGAGTCCGGCGCGGACGGCGTGGGAGCGAGGCTCGCGTCGTCCAGTCCGGCGAGGATAGACGTGTTCGGCGGCGTCCTCAGGCTCGAGGGGGACGCAGATCTGCCGCTCGACAAGGCGATAGTCGGCCCGGGCGAGCTCGTGCTCGCGGGCGCGCGCCTCTCGTCCGACGTCGAGCTGGACGGGTCGTCGAGCAAGCCTGCGGTGTCGCTCGAGGTGGGCACCACGAACCAGGTGGGCGTCCTCCGCGTGCAGGGCGGCAGCTTCACGGGACGCCTCGAGATGGCGTCCTGGGGGTCGGACAACGCGCGCGGGGCGGTGTACCAGAGCGGCGGCGAGGTGGTGACCGTGACTCCGCGCACCACGACTGACGTCGTCGGCCGGAACGGGTACGCGTACTACGAGCTTTCCGGAGGGAGTTTCGTCGCCGCCGGGGACTGGTGCGTTGGCAGGAACGGCGAGGGGCTCCTCGCCGTCGCCGGCGGCGAGGTCCGCTGCGAGCCGACGCCGGCGTGCGACAGCGGCTTCCGCCTTGGCAGGGACGGGGGCCGCACGCAGCTCCTGGTGGGCGGCGGTGGCACGTTCAACGCCACCAATCTCGCCGGGGCGATCCTGTTTCCCGACTACAACGCCGTCGATTCCGGCGGGCAGATCACGGTCGAGAACGGCGGCCGTCTGCTTGGCCCGTCCAGGGGGATCTCTCTTGGATTCGGGTGCGGGACCGAGGAGGTCTCGAGCGTGGTGAACCTCAACGGCGGCGGCGAGATCGCCACGGGGTACATCGTCAGGAACTCCGCCTACGTTCGCGCGAGCGAGGAGTGGCCGGAGGGCACGGCGAGCGACGAGCGCTACGCCAATGCGTCCGCGCACGTTAACTGCGACGGCGGCACGTTCAGGTGCATGGCCTGGGGCGTGATCTTCGGCAACAGGGGCACGTACTACGCCTATCCTCCGAGCCGCGTGACGCTCTACGAGGGCGGGCTCACGGTGGACACCGCCGGACTGGGCGGCGCGATCGGGCAGGGCGGCGGCCTCCGCGCGCCGAGCGGGCTTGGCGTGGCCGGGGTCGACTGGACGGCGGAGGACGAGGCGTGGCTCTCCGAGCAGGGCTTGGTGGGCCCGCCGATCGTGAGGATCGCGGGCGACGGCGCGGGCGCGACCGCCGTCGCGGACTTCGACTCCGCCTCCGGCCGCGTCAGGGCGATACGCGTGACGGGCCGCGGCAACGACTACACGCGGGCGAGCGCCGAGCTCATCTGGAACAAGAAGGTGCGCAGGACCCTCC
>CAVERN010000062.1:0-9649 GCA_963618095.1 bacterium
GGCATATACGTGCTGATGAAGGAGGTCATCGACAACTCCGTGGACGAATTCATCATGGGCCACGGCAAGCGCATCGAGATCGACCTGGACTGGAGCACCGGGCGGTGCTCGATCCGCGACTACGGGCGCGGGATCCCGCTCGGGAAGGTGGTGGACTGCGTCTCCGAGCTCAACACCGGCGGCAAGTTCGACACGGAGGCGTTCCAGTTCTCCGTGGGCATGAACGGCGTGGGCACGAAGGCGGTGAACGCGCTCTCCGACGAGTTCGTCGTCCGCTCCGTCCGGGACGGCGAGTTCGTCGAGGCGTCGTTCTCGAAGGGCGAGCTGCGGTCCAGGCGCCGCGGCAGGCTCAAGGACCCGAACGAGCGCTGCGGCACGTCCGTCGTATTCCTGCCCGACGCGACGATATTCCGGAACTTCAAGTTCAGGGAAGAGCACGTGATGCGGCGGCTCAAGATGTACGCCTACCTGAACGCCGGGCTAACCCTCGTGCTGAACGGCGAGAGGATATGCTCGGAGGACGGGCTGAACGACCTGATAGCGGACGAGGCGCAGTTCGAGAAGGTGTACGTGCCGTTCCACTTCAGGTCCAGGACGCTCGAGTTCGTATTCACGCACACCAACAGGTTCTCCGAGGAGTACTACTCCTTCGTCAACGGGCAGCACACCACCGAGGGCGGCACCCACCTCACGGCGTTCAAGGAGGGCCTGACGAAGGCGCTCAACGAGTACTCGAAGAAGAAGTTCGACGGCGACGACGTGCGAGAGGGCATAGTGGGCGCCATATCGATCCGCATGCAGGAGCCCACGTTCGAGGGCCAGGCGAAGACGAAGCTCGGCTCGCCGGAGATACGCGCGGACCTCGTGGCGAACATCAAGCGCGAGGTGGAGACGCTGTTCCACAAGTTCCCGGCGGAGGCGGAGAAGCTCATAAGGAAGGTGGACGAGACCTCGAAGCTCCGGAGCCAGCTCAACACGATCAAGAAGCAGGCCCGCGAGCGAAGCCAGGCGGTGAGCGTGCGCGTGCCGCAGCTCAAGGACTGCAAGAACCACCTGCATCTCGACCGGAGGGACAAGGCCGGGAAGAAGGGCTACGGCGAGGACACCATGATCTTCCTCACGGAGGGCAAGTCCGCCGGCGGCACGCTCGGAAACGCGCGGGACGCGATGAACCAGGCCGTGTTCTTCCTCCGCGGCAAGTGCCTCAACACGTGCGGGCTCAACAAGGACGTGCTCTACAGGAACGAGGAGTTCTTCAACCTCATAAAGACCCTCGACATAGAGGACTCCCTCGAGCATCTGCGCTACGGGAAGATAATCTTCGCGACGGACGCCGACGTGGACGGACTCCACATCCGCATGCTCCTCACGACGTTCTTCATGCGATTCTACCGCCAGCTGATAGCGGACAGGCGCGTGTTCATCCTCGAGACGCCGCTGTTCCGCGTGCGCAACCCGAAGGCCAAGGGGGGCGAGCAGTACTACTGCTTCACGGACGAGGAGCGCGAGAAGGCGATAAAGGCCTGCGGCAAGAACTGCGAGATCACGCGGTTCAAGGGGCTCGGCGAGCTGAACGCAAAGGAGTTCAAGGAGTTCATCGGGCCTGGGATGCGCCTCACCCCCGTCACCTGCGGGGACGACTCCGAGGCCGACAAGACCATAAAGTTCTACATGGGCGGCAACACCCCCGAAAGACGGGAGTACATCATGGAGAATCTCGTCTGCGACGCGTCGGATTTCTGACGCCAAAAAACATAAAAATACCCTCTTGCTTTTTTCTGCGGGTTATGCTTTAATATTCTCTCTTTTTGACACAAGAAGAAAAGCAGAGACTCATCATGAAAGTTCGCAGCTCAGTTCGTCGCATATGCGAAAATTGCCGCATCATTCGCCGCAAGGGCGTGGTGCGCGTCATTTGCACAAACCCTCGCCACAAACAGCGCCAGGGCTAACAAACCAAAGGAAACAATCATATGCCGAGACTCATGGGTGTGGATATTCCGGGCAAGAAGCACAGCCGCTTCGCGCTCCGCTATATCCACGGTATTGGACCTAAGCGCGCGGACGACGTGCTTGCCGCGTGCAAGATCGATCCTTCGAAGAAGGCGGACGACCTCACGCAGGACGAGATCCACGCCATCACGACTTTCATCCAGGATCACTACCGCGTGGAGGGCGACCTCCGCCGCGAGGTGTCCCAGAACATCCGCCGCCTGATCCAGATCGGGTCGTACCGCGGGCTCCGCCACAAGAAGGGCCTTCCGGTGCGCGGCCAGCGCACGAAGACCAACGCCAAGACGCGCAAGGGCAACCGCAAGGCCTCGTCCGCCGCGATTCGCGGGGCGGCGCCGAAGAAGTAGCCTCTTTTTCGAAACAACAGGAAAGAAATGAGCGAAGAAACACTCAAGCAGCCCGAAGTCGCCGCGCCTGCGGCGCCGATTGCTGCCTCTGAAGCCGCCGATGGGGCGGCCGCTGGCGCCGCAGCGCCAACCAAGAAGGTACGTGCCGGCAAGTCGATACCCGCTGGTATCGCGTTCATCCGCAGCACGTTCAACAACACGCAGGTGTCGATAGCCGACGCCCGCGGTGGTGTCATCGCCTGGAGCTCCGCCGGCAAGGCGGGCTTCAAGGGTTCCCGCAAGTCAACGGCCTTCGCCGCGACGATGGTGGCTCAGGACGCCGCCCGCACCGCGGTCGCCAAGGGGATGCACGAGTGCGAGGTCCGCATGCAGGGCGCCGGCCAGGGCCGCGAGTCGGCTGTCCGGGCGATCCAGGCCGCCGGCATTCGTGTGACGATGATTACTGATACGACGCCGCTCGCGCACAACGGGTGCCGTCCGCGCAAACGGAGGAGAGTGTAAGATGGGTCGCTATACAGGTCCAAGGACTAAGATTTCCCGTCGTTTCGGCGAGCCGATTTTCGGGCCGGACAAGGTTCTTGAGCGCCGTCCCAACCCTCCGGGGCAGCATGGCGCCAACAAGCGCCGCAAGAAGACCTCCGAATACGGGGTGCAGCTCCGCGAGAAGCAGAAGGTCAAGGCGATCTACGGCATGCGCGAGAAGCAGTTCCGCCTGTTCTTCGAGCGCGCCAAGGCGAAGCAGGGCGTCACGGGCGACATCATGCTCGCCATGTGCGAGTGCCGTCTGGACAACGTCGCCTACCGTCTTGGGCTTGCGCCCACCCGCGCCGGAGCCCGCCAGCTCGTGTCGCACCGCCATGTGACGGTGAACGGCAAGATCTGCAACATACCGAGCGCGATCGTCAATCCCGGCGACACGGTCTCGGTGCGCGAGAAGGATCGAGGCATGGTCTCCGTGGTCGAGTCCCTCAAGGGCCACAAGTCCCCCGTCGTGGGCTGGCTCGCCTGGGACGAGGCCAAGATGCAGGGGACGCTCCAGAGCGTCCCCACGCGCGAGGAGATTCCGGAAAACGCGGAGATGCAGCTCATCGTCGAACTCTTCAGCCGCTGATAGTTCGGAAACAGTTTTCAGATTTCTCAAAGGAGGTTTTCCATGCCGATCCGTTTGAGCCGTTTTGAGATGCCGCACAACATCGACAAGGACGAGGGTACCGCCACTGGCACGTACTCGCGCTTTGTCGCCGAGCCGTTTGAGATCGGGTATGCGCGCACGATAGGGAACTCCCTCCGTCGCGTGCTGCTCTCCTCGATAGAGGGGTGCGCCATCTCGAGCGTCAAGATAGCAGGCGTCCATCATGAGTTCGCGACGATCAAGGGTTGCGCGGAGGATGTCACGGACATCATCCTCAACCTTAAGCGGGTTCTTCTGAAGTCGTACACGCGCGACCTCAAGCCGATCTCGCTGAAGAAGAAGGGTCCCTGCACGGTCTATGCCGGCGACTTCGCCGAGAGCAACTCGATCGAGGTGCTCAATCCCCGCCAGGAGATATGCACCCTCGAGGCCGATGGCGTTCTCGATCTCGAGTGCGAGCTCAAGATCGGCCGCGGCTTCTGCCTCGCGGACGCGAACAAGACACCCGATCAGGAGATCGGGCGCATTGCGATCGACTCGATCTTCTCGCCGGTCACCCGCGTGAACTTTCTCGTCGAGAACACCCGCGTCGGCCAGCGCACGGACTACGAGAAGCTCATTCTCGACGTCTGGACGGACGGCCGCGTGACGCCTGACGACGCGCTGAAGACGGCCGCCGCGGTTCTCCGCCGCCATCTCGACGTGTTTGTCGACTACGCGCAGGAGGAGATCCTGGAGATCGACGAGGTCGACACCAAGGGCGCCGACGAGCGCGAGCATCTCCGCAAGCTCCTCAACATGTCCGTCAACGAGATCGAGCTTTCGGTCCGCGCGGCCAACTGCCTCAACAACGCGAACATCGCGACCGTTGGCGAGCTCGTCTCCAAGACGGAGGCGGACATGCTCAAGTACCGCAACTTCGGCAAGAAGTCGCTTACCGAGATCAAGGACAAGCTCAAGGAGCTCGGCCTCTGCCTCGGCTACAAGTTCGATGCCGATCTGCTTGAATCGAAAAAGTAATTTCAGGAGACACTGACAATGCGTCACCAGAGAGTTGTAAAGAAGTTCGGGCGCTCCACGGCGCACCGCGACCTCATGATGAGGAACATGGTCACGAACCTTATCCTCGCCGAGACGATCAAGACCACCCTTCCGAAGGCGAAGGAGGCCCGCAAGCTCGCGGAGAAGCTCGTCACGATCGCCCGCAAGGGCGACCTCGCGGCGCGCCGTCTCGCCGCCAGGCACCTCACCCAGCCGAAGGCGCTCAAGAAGCTCTTCGACAAGATCGTGCCCGCGCTCGAGGGCCGCAATGGCGGCTACACGCGAATCCTCAAGCTGTACACCCGCAAGGGCGATGCGGCGAAGATGGTGCTCTTCCAGTGGGTCTGCGTGGAGGAGATCAAGGACGAGGCTCCCGCCGTCGAGGCTGCGGCTGCCGAGGCCAAGTAAAAGGGGAAGCACCCCTTGTGTTCCAGGCCGACGAATCCACAGGGGTCCGTCGGCCTGCTGTTTAGGGCGCGTGGTGAAATGGCAGACACGCTGGATTTAGGTTCCAGTGCCGCAAGGTGTGAGGGTTCGAGTCCCTCCGCGCCCACCATCTGCGCGAGGGGGGCCGCCAGGTGGCCGGACTGAACGAGACTCCCGCGGCGAATCGGGTGCGGATCGCCTTCTTCGGACTGCGGAACGCCGGCAAGTCCACGCTCGTCAACGCGTTCGCGGGGCAGGACCTTGCGATAGTGAGCGACGTCGCCGGGACGACGACGGACCCGGTCTCGAAGGCGATGGAGATACCGCCGCTCGGCCCGTGCCTGCTTACGGACACCGCAGGGCTTGACGATGCGGGCGAGCTGGGCGAGATGAGGGTCCGCAAGGCCTTCTCCGTGCTGGCGGTCACGGACATCGCGGTGTGGGTGTCGGCCACGGCGTCCGGCGAGGACTGCGAGGGGCGCGAGTTCCGCCGGTTTTCCGACGAGTGCCGCAAGAGCGGCGTCGCCGTGCTGAAGTACAGGCGCGGGGAGGACGTGGAGTCGCTGCGCAGGGCGGTCGCGTCCGTGAAGGTCGCCGAGTCTACGAAGCCGCTTGTCGGCGACCTCGTGGAGGAGGGCGACCGGGTGCTTCTGGTGTGCCCGCAGGACGGGAGCGCGCCGAAGGGGAGGCTGATCCTCCCGCAGCAGCAGCTGATACGCGAGATAATCGACGCGGGCGGCATCGCGCAGATCTGCCAGCCGCAGTCGGTTGCGCGGCTGTTCCTCGACGCCGCGGGACGCGGGGAGAGGGTGTGCAAGTTCGTCGTCACGGACTCGCAGGCCTTTGGCCCGGTGGCGGCGGCCGTGCCGAAGGACGTGCCGCTTACCTCGTTCTCGATTCTGTTCGCGAGGGCGAAGGGCGATCTGCATGCGTACTGCGAGGGGCTGGAGGCCCTGCGGTCGCTGAAGGACGGCGACAGGGTGCTCGTCTCGGAGGGGTGCACGCACCACCGCCAGTGCGGCGACATAGGCGCCGTGAAGATCCCCGCCGCCATCAGGAGGCTTACCGGGAGGCGTCTGGACTATGCGTTCAGCTCAGGCGGCGGATTCCCGGATGATCTGGGGGAGACCCGAATGGTCGTCCACTGCGGAGGATGCATGCTCACGCGGCGCGAGGTGCAGCGGCGCATAGCCGTGGCGAGGGCCGCCGGGGTGCCGATCACCAACTACGGGCTCCTGCTTGCGGCGGCGAACGGCATATCCGCGGATCCCGAGACCTGCATGGTGCGCAGGTCCTAAAAGAGGGTCATCTGCGACACCGGGCCGAACGACCTGCGGTGTTCCGGGCATGGTCCCAGGGCCTTCAGGGCTGCGAAGTGCGCCGCCGTGGGGTATCCCTTGTGCCTGGCGAAGCCGTATCCAGGGTATCTTGCTTCCATCTCCATGCAGTACGCGTCGCGGGCGGTCTTCGCCAGTATGGACGCGGCGGCGATCAGGAGGGACTTTGAGTCGCCTTTTACCACGCTCCTTGCGTCTGGGAGCGTGGAGACTGGAAGCCCGTCCACAAGTGCGTGGACGACGAGCGCGCCGTTCCCTTCCGCCGCCTGGACTGCGTGCCCGACCTGGTCGTGGGCGCGCTTCATTGCGAGGTGCGTTGCCCGCAGGATGTTCAGGGCGTCTATCTCTGCGGCCGAGGCGGACGCTATCGCCCATACGCATCCGCACGTCGTCTTGATTGTCTCGGCGAGAGCCTCACGCTTTCTCCCGGAAAGCTTCTTCGAGTCGTTCACCTCCGCCCAGGCGCCTGCGGCGAGCGACTCCGCGTCCCCTATCGCGAGGTGCACGGCGGCGGCGAACACGGGCCCGGCGAGAGGCCCCCGGCCCGCTTCGTCGATCCCCATTACCGGATCGCCGAGCGACTTCTCCAGGTCGAGCGTCATCACAGGATCCTGTCTATCACCGAGACGTATCTCCACTTCGGATCGTCGAGCGAGCCGTACACCTTGAACTCGAGGAGGAGCTTCGAGAACGGCCACGTGATCGTGTTGGTGATCTTGCCTATGACCGAGTTGTTCTTGAGGAGGCACACTCGGGCGGTGAAGTCGATCGCGTCGTCGGGCATGGAGTACGTGCCGGAGCCCGTTATCTTGAATATGTCTCCGCTCACCTCCACTTTCGTGGCATGGAGCACGCCGTTCGATATCACGCACTCGAGCTCCGCGTCAGACTGATCGACGAGCGAGGAGACTCCGGGGACGTTCTTGGCAAGGTAGTCCGTGAGGCCAGCGAAGAGCTTGAGGCGCGCGATCTGGCCGTCGGACACCCTTATGGACGCCTTCCCGTTCACGTGCGGCGAGATGTCTTCGGACAGCGGGGCGGTGAACTCCACGTGTCCAGAGATGGCTCCGCGCATGCTGCCCTCGTCCTTTCCGAAGGCGGACGCCGCGTCCTCGACCGGGATGCCCTTGCCGTCGATGGATATGCTGAACGAGGCGCGGCTGCTGTCGAAGCCCGGAAAGTCAATCCTGCCTGAACCGACGATTTCGCCGCGGCGCTCCGTCTTCGCGCGCGCGCTGCCAAACTCCACGGACTCTCCGCGGAGCCTGAAGGAGGTGCTGGCATCGCGGAGCGGGATGCCGAAGAGCGTCCCCCGGCCGAATGCGATGGCGCCGTCCAGTCGGTTCGTGTGGGCGTATGCGGGCGAGACGGCCATCATCCCGTCCAGCGAGATGAACGTCGGGGCCTCCGGCTGGAGGCAGTCGAGAGTGCCGTCGGTCAGCACGTCCGCGACCGCCAGGGCGTTCGAGAGGGACGTGGTGGAGCGCACGTCGCGAAAGGTCACGAAGCCGACGTCGTTCGTGTTCTCGTAGAACACGGATCCCGTCATCGAGGCGCCGCCCGCGATCCGCGCGTCCACCGGCCCGACGGTTATCCTTGCGTTCTGGCAGTGCTCGCGCACGAAGACGCGGATGTCCACATTCCCCTGGACCGTCTCGAGCGGGACGCCGCGGTAGGCGCCGCCCGTCGGGTGGAGGTCGAGGAATATGTGCAGGTCGGAGTTGCGCAGGTTCACGTCGAAGCGGCAGCCCGCATCGACTGGGGTGGTGACTCCCGTGAACGCGTCTATGAACTGGTAGCAGTTCGTGATGTCCAGCGCCTGAAGCATCGGGCGTATGTTCGGCTGGCGGGCCTGGCCGTGGACGCTGCCAGAGACGCGCTGCTCCGGGACGTTGAACTCGCACTCGCCCGTGACCGCCATCCTCGCGTCGCGATCCGGGAACGCCACGCGGACATCGGAGAAGCGCAGCACGCCGCCTCTGGACGAGACGCGGGCGACGGAGACCTTCTCGGCCCTGAGATCGAGTATGTCGGCATCTATGAGCGTCAGCCTGAAGGGGGAGAAGCCGGGAAGATCCAGGTCGAGGGGCTCGTTCGTCTCCGTGAAGTCGTACGACCCAGGGAACTCCACGGAGTCCGGGATGTAGTAGCCTTCGGGGAGGCGGGGCATTCTCGCGCCGTAGATGGTGACGGACCTGATGGCGTCCTTCGCCCTCCACGGATACCGGAACGGGGTGAACCTCACGTCCAGGCGCCGCATCGAGAGAAACGGCTTCGGCTCGGGCTGGCTGCTCACGAACATCCTCAGGCCGTCTATCCGAACGCGCGACGGGAAGCGGACCGAGATGGAGTCCACCCGGAATGCGACGTTGCTTGAGGCGCAGGCCTCTACGGCAAGATCAACCATGCGCCGGGGAAGACGGATCTCAATGCGGGATAGCGCGAAAAGCGCCGCACCGACAAGCGCAAGAATCGCAAGGAAGATTTTCACGGCCTTTTTCATGCGCTTTGGCAGCCCCAAGGAGAGTCGAACTCCTCTTACCTGGATGAGAACCAGATGTCCTAGCCGATAGACGATGGGGCCAAGATTCGTTTGGTGCACCCGGTGGGATTTGAACCCACACACCTTGCGGCACTAGAACCTGAATCTAGCGTGTATGCCAATTTCACCACGGGTGCAAAAACGGGCGGTATAATATCACATCGCCTATTTGGGTGCAAGCGGAAAAAGACGAAAATTTCGAGTGGAATTCTACCAAGGGCAATCAGCGGGACTACGCCGACATCAACCAGCTCATCTGCATCTCGAACATGGAGAACCTCAACGCCGTGATGATTCAGGAATGTGACGGCGGTGGAAAGCCGTCCCTGCCGGGTTTTGCAATTGCCCTTCTTGTTCTTCTCCCCGTAGCCTCGCGCCATCGTAAAAGCCCAAGCCTCGGAAGTGGCAAAATAGGGTACAATGCTCGCGCTTTGCGGCAATGGCCTTGAACCGAGCCTGTGGTCCCATCCTTCGCAAGGAGCGCAATGAAGATGAAGAAAAGCCGCGGTGATGATCGCCGAATCGAAGCCATCCGAGAAGGACATGAAGGTCAATCTCGTGATGACCTTCTGCACGATATCGCGAAATGAGAATTGTCCGCGTCGTCGATATTGCTCGCTGGCTCGCCGCGTAGGATTTGTGACGCGGAATATCGGGGACGAAGCCTTGTGGTGGCATGAATCATGTTCCCGATTGGGAACTTCAAGGTTGACGGCGAGGGCAAAAACATGATATGATACCGCTCGGTATCTTATAAGGAGGTCTGAATGTCGGAAATGAAGAGAATTGGCGAGATGGTCGCGCGCGTCCG
>CAVERN010000063.1:0-9591 GCA_963618095.1 bacterium
TCGCCACGTCGTCGGCACGACGGAATACGTGCCGTCGAATTCTGGCACGATGGCCGATTCGGTCGTGCTGTAGCCCTCGACCTTTCCGTCCCCCCCGCGATTCACGCGGAACGGACGGTCGAGATGTCCGAGCGTCGCGCCGCGATATCTGCTTGCGCTGTCATAGAGAGCGCGGCTTTCGTCGTCCTGTGGCACGAACGCGGGCGCGTGCTCCGCGTCGTACTCGAACGCCTCCGAGCCATCCTCCTGGACGCCAAGGTACTTGCGCCCCTCACCGACAAGTCCCTTTTCCGCAAGTTCGCGGAGACGAATCGCCACCGAGTCGTCGGAAGATTCACCCTCGACCTCCGAAGAGACGGGAATGTCAGAGGCGGGAATGTCCTCCCACTCGTCCGAATCGAATTCGTCCGAATTGAAATCCCGCTCCTCTTCACGCGGCTCCTCTTCACGCGGCTGTTCGTCGCGTCTGTTCCACAAAAGACTGCTTGCCATGTGATTTCCTCTATGCTATTCAGTTGGGGCTACCGATAGATTGGCCGGTTGTTGGCGTCGAGCCAGTACGGGACGACCTCGCCAGTCCTCTTGTTCCGCTTGTAGCCGCCGAACGCGATTGCGCCCTGCGGCCTCTGCGCTCCCTCGGGCTCATTCTGCCGTGTTCCATTGCCCTTATTATCGCCTGTCTTTACCGTGCCTTTATTCGTCGTGCCGCCGTAAAGAGCCTCTGTTATGGAATTGAGCCGGTCTTGGAGAAGTGCGCAATTCTCCGATGTGAGACCATCATTTGTGAAACTGTTGTTCTCAAGGACCTTCTGTATAGTCTCTATTTCCCTCAGACCGTCCCTGACAGAAGCGGGGTTCTGCTGTGCGGCGCGTGGATTGTTCAGGATCCTTTCGCGCAACGCCTGTGCCTTGCGCTTCAGTTCCAGCGTCTCCTTCACGGCGTTCTCCTTCTCGGCGTTGGCGCGTTTCCGCTCGTCGAGTTCCGCCGTCCTGTGCGCCTCGCCCGCCTTGTTATGGCGCGTCGTCTCATCGACCCTCTGCTGCCCCTGGCTTTCCGTCGCCTTGTTGTGGCGTTCCAGTTCGGAAAGTTTCTGCTTCGCAAGCTCAAGGTTGCCCTGTTTAATCGCGTCATTCATCTCCGCAATCGTGAGCTGCGTGTCGCTGTTGATATTGGCGATGTCGCGCCGCGTGGCGTTGTTCGCGTCGGTCGTGTACCTCTTCGAGTCAATATCCATCTGCTTCAGGGTCTTGCGTCCCTCGAACTTCTGGTTCTCAAGACCCATCCTCTGCTCGAAGGTGAGGCCGGAGGAGGAGGACTTCTTCTGATACTTCAGGTACCCGTCGGGGTCATACCCGCCGAGCGCGTTTATCGCGAACTCCTCCGCCATTCCGTCCTCCGCGCTCTTGCCGTTCGCAAGGCGGAAGCCCTCCACCCCTATACGGTACACGTCCTTCAGCGTCATGTACCGACCGGACTGCGAGCCGTCGTTCTTGACGCCCTGCACGTAGAACATCGGCGTCGTGCCTTCCAATGGCTTGTTGAGCGCGCCGTACTTCTGCCGTGCCATAATGCCCGTCAGAGCGTAGTTCGCGCCGCGCTCCTTCAGCTTCTCGTTGATTGTCTTCAGCACAATCGGGTCGACGAAGCCCTTGCGGAAACCTCCATCTTCCGTCTGCCTGCCGCCCGATGGCGTCTGCTTGCCGCCCGCGACCTTTCGTGCGTCCGCCTGGCCGACGACGCGCCCCTGCTCGTCATACTTCCACCTTGCGTCACGCCCTTTCTCGTCCTTGCCGCCCCACACGGACACAGTGGCGTCGGGCGCATTGGACGCGTCGGCGCGGAGCGCGTCGAGCGCGGAGGCGAGGCCGTCAAACACGGCCAGCTTCGACTTTGCGTCGTTGACCTCCCGTTCCGCCCTGGCCTGCTGTCGCGCCGACGCCGCCTCGCGGTTGGCCCGGATTGACGACTGCGTGTGCCGTTCCGCCCGTCCCACCATGTCGGCGCGGCTCTGCGCCAACGCGGTGTCCCACGCCGAATCCAGGGCGGCATCCCGCGTCCTCTCAATGTACCGCGCCGCCGACCCGTCGTCGGCAAGCGTTTCGTTATACGTGCGCCGGCCGCCATTCCCCACCCGCTGCACCCTGCGGTATTCTTTCTTGAGCTTTATGTTTCCGCGCCCGTCGTCGAAATACCGCCCCGACGCAAGAAGGTTGTTCTTCGCCCCCTGCGCCGCCTCGCGCCCCGCACGGGCAACGGCGCGCCTGTTGAGCATGGACTCGTAGTCCTTCTCCCAGCTCCTGTCGTCGGCCAGGCGAGCCCCCGTGCCGACGACGATGCCGCCTCCGCCCACAGAATCCCCCTCGGACTTGAGATGCCCGTCATCTACGGAGCCGGCGTCTTGACTGGCGTCTTGCGCGGGCTTGGCCGCTTCCGACTTCTCCGCCGCAGCCTTCTCCGCCGCCTGGCGCTCCGCGATTGCCTCCCTGTCGGCCTGTATCTCCGCGGCGGCAAGCGTCTCCTCGCCCTCGCGGTCGTCCTCGTCGTAGTATTTCCTCGCTTCCATGTCCTGTTCTCCTTATCCCACCGTGGTTTTCTGCACCTTGTGGTTGCCCCACTGGTCGCTCGTGACTGTTTCGGACAAGAGCCCCTGGTAGAACTTCGCCATGTCTGTCTGCATCTGCGTGACGTTGCCTATGGCGTCCTGGACGAGCTTCTCGCTGGAGAGCTCGAGGTTGCCGAAGCTCACCTCCACGTTGCCTATGTTCGCGAACGCCGAGGCTTGCTGTCCGAACATGTCGCCCTGCTTCATGACGATGCTGGACGCCGAGGCAAGGTCGTCCGTTCCCTGCTTTGCGGCGGACTGCGCCTGCTGTATGACGCTCTGGAACAGCCCCGCGCGCTTCGTCAGCGCGTCCGCCTGATCGGACAGGCCCTGCCGCCTGGCGGCGGTCTTTGCCGAAGCCAGCAGCGTCGCCAGGGCGCGCTCCTTCTGCGACTGGAGCGCGGCATACGCGCCGCTCCCGACGCCCACCCCTCTCCTCGAAAGTTCGCGCTCGCTCTGCCCGTAGGAGTTCTGGACGCCCGCCTGCGCATCGCTTGCGGCGGCGCTCACGTATTCGTCGGGATTTATCTTGAGCAGGGCGTTCGAGGCGTCTGTCACCGAGTTGAGGAAGTCCGCGCCCATCCCGCCCCTCGACACGTCCCCGGACATCAGCTGGTCGTATAGCGACAGCAGATTCCTTCCGCTGCCGGCGATCTCCTTCTCGTATGGCGCAAGGGAGGCGGCGGCAAGGCCAATGTTGCCGGCCGCGATGCGCGCCGCGTTGAGGTCTGTCTCGGCGGAGTTCGTGATGCGAGCCTTTGCGGCGTCCGCCGCCGCCTGTGCGCTGGCAACGCCGTCCTGCGCCGAGGAGAGCGCGTCTTTGTACTTCGCGAGCGCCCCCTGTTTCGGATTGTAGAGATAGTCGGTCGCTCCGCTTGCGGCGCCACCGCCCGACGTGCCCACCGTGATGCGCGGCGTACTCGTTGCATACGACTTCGGCAGCGTGTACTGGATGCCGCTGTTCATGACCTGCTGCCCAAGTCCGTTCAAGGTCGTCGTCTGCGGCACCTCATGGTATCCGCCGAGCGCGTCTCTGTATAGCCTTTTGGATTGAGTTGGCACTCCCATATTCTATTCCTCCCCTCAAGTTCCGGTTTCAGATTTCTTCAGATAGACAACGGAAAATGTGACCTTCACTTTCATGTTCGCGCCATCTGAGTTCTTGTCTATTACAAGCGTCGCCTTGTTCCCCGACAGTGTTGCGCTCGTGCAGGCGAACGCCGCGCACGCCCACCTTTTGTAGCTGAACGACCCCTTGTTCCCATACAGATATACGCCCCCAATTAGGACCGGGGTGTATCCATTTTTCGCGACGGACATCGTGATCGTCTGCGAGGCGTCTGCCTGAACAGCGGCGGAAGTCGTGTCCGAGAAGGTCTCCACAGCCATGTAATCCGCCGGAGCCGCCCCTATTGCCGCAGGGGTTATCGGGTCTGCGCCATTCGAAGCATGCGTGGATGCGTGCCTGGCGACTTCGGTCGAGGACTTGTCGTCGAGAAGCGCCTGGACGTCCTCCGAGAGGTCGGTCTTCGGGATTCCTCCGTCCGGGCGCGTGTACTTGCCGTTCCACGCCGTCTTGAGCTCTGCTGTGACGTGGATGCTTTCGTTGCCGGCATGGCTCTCAACCGCTTCCGACGCGACCGTGGCCGCTTGCGCGAGGATTCCGTCCACGTCCAGCTCGTCGTCTCCTCCGCCCTGCATCGTCTGCAGCTCGACTATCGCCCTCTGCGCGGTCGCGAGCTGCTCCGCGAGCGACGCCACGTTCTCCTTGAGGAGCATTATCTTCTGCCGCACTACGGCGTCGCCTACGTCCTCGAACGCTATTGCGTTCGGAAGCGACTTCTGGACTATCTTCGTCATGTCAGGCCTCCCATTGAGGTGCCGACGAGGAGCGCGTCGACCTCGGCGTCCGCCTTGACGGCGACCTGCATGTACCGCTCCATGCGGCGCACGGGCAGGCGGCGCGCGTCCTGCGACGCGATGTTGACGAGCGTGACGCTGGCCGTGGCCGCCGCGTCGGGCGCGGAGAACATGTCTACGGTGAGCTCGAGGAGCGAGCCCCTGGCGTCCCCGGCGTAGCCGAGCGCGTCCACGCGGCACGCGGACGGGTTGAAGGGCTTGCTCGACTCGTAGGTCTTGGAGCGCCAGACGAGCGCCTTGTTCTCGGACGAGCCCTCCCACTCGCAGATGGTGCTGGCGTCCTTCGCGAACTTCGCGCAGATGGTCGTCTGCGCCGTCACGAGGTAGGTGAACTCCGCCTCCGTGGAGAGCGGGTCTCCGACGGCGGCCGCGTTCCTGAACCAGCCGACGAACCTGTACCCGTTGGCCGGCGTCGCGCGCACGGACAGGGACTCGCTCTGCATCACCTCGGCGGAGAGGCCGTCCGCCGCAACCGTCGCGCCCGAGTCCGTGGACGAGTCCACCGCGAGCTCTCCCATCGTGGAATCGGAGAGGGAGGCGTAGCCGAGCGACACCTTCACCCGCGTGGGCGTGCCGTAGTAGGCGAACACGAACTGCTCGTCGGACGCGAGGAGGATGTCCGCGTAGGTCTCCCACGAGAGCACCGCGCTCTCCTCCGGCAGGGAGATGCTTGTGCCCGACGGCGCGAAGCCCGTCGTCGCAAAGAAGCGGAACGCCTGCGCGTCCTCGCCCTCCGCGAACGTCGCCGCGCTCGCCGCCGTGAGCCTAACGCGCTGGGTGCGCTCGAACGAGAAGGCGGCGAACGGGTCCGGCCCGACGGCCGCCATGCCTGCGCCGCCGCTCCCGCTCCCGGACGCGGAGCCCTCCGCCACCGTCTCCGCGAGGGCAGAGCAGGTGAACGGCCTGGCCGGCGATTGCACGCTCCCGACTATCGTGCCCTGCCCGTCAACCACCCTGACGCAGTAGACCTTCAGCGTCCGCGTCACGCTCTTCGCGACGACGGCCACCATGGAGAGCCCCGCCGTCGGCGCAATCGTCCCCGACGAATCGTAGGGCAGGGACTGCGCATTGTAGATGGACTCGCCGTTGGACGGCGACCTCCAGCTGTCGAAGAGCCAGCTCTTGCCATCCTCGTATTCGCCAAGCGCGAGCTCGTAGGAGAACGAGCCGCCAAGCACCACGTCGAACATCGTGCCGGGCTCGTATGCCGCGCCGTCCACCGTGAGCGAACAGGTCTCCGCCTCGTCCGTCCCCGTGTACTGGATAGTCCCGTCCGTCCCCTTGTACTGAATGGCAAGGCTACACTTCACCTTCGCCTTTGCCGTGAGCGCGAGGTCTCCCGCCACCGTCGCCGCGTAGGACGCATCGGCGGAGACGAGGGCGCCGTCCGCATCGTACCACCCCGCGAACTGATAGCCGTCCGCGACGGTCGCCGTGAAGGTCGCCGTCTCGCCATAGTGCGCCGTGGCCGCGGGGCTGCCGTCCGCGTCCGCGACCGCCACCTCGGTGATTGCGCCCGCGCTGGCCTCGTGGACTTCCGCCGCGAGCGAGTAGTCCACCAGCGCGTAGTCTATCACCACCTTCACGTTGAACGTGATGCCGTCGAGCCGCACGGCGTTGTCTACGACCTGGGCGGTCTCGACGTCGCCGGTGTCCTTGTTCACGAAGGTCGCCTGGACCGCGCGCCACCCCGCGTCGGGGACGACCGACAGGACCAGCTCGCGCCCCCTGACGTATTTGCCTGCTTTGTCGGGGCCGGGCGAGACCGTCACCGCGCCGTGCTCGGACTGCACCTCGACGGTGTAGATGGCGTTTATCTCGAAGCAGTACTCGATCGCTACCGCCTCCGTCGCCGTGGAGAAGTCGATGTCGTACTCCGCCACATATCCGGTCGGAGAACTCACGCCAAGCGCCTTCCAGAAGAAGTTGCTGGCATCCATCGCGCACGACAGACGGTATTTCCGACCGCTTGCGCCATCGAACAAGAGCCTGCCGTTCACACCCCCCTGCGCCACGGGTGCGACATAGCCATCCACGTCGCTGAACAGCTGGAGCGTACCGACGCCCGCCACGTCCTTATCGCTGCCGTCATTATTCTTCTTCGTGACAATGATGTTCTTGTCTCGCCATTGCGCATAGAAGGTGTACGACGTTCCGTTGCCGACCGTGACATAATCCTTCAACGCGGCATAGAAGTTCTCGTCGACCGCCGCGCCGTCCGCAATCACGGGTTCGCCGTCCGGCGTCGTGCTCCATCCGGCACACACCTTGTCGCCGTTGGTGAACGCGCACGCGGGAATCGACTGGAAGTCCTCTCCATCGGCGGCCGTCTTGTATGGGGACGCGCCCATCACGCGGGTCGCATTGTCCATCTCGCCCGCGCCGCCGTTGGCGCGGAACTCCATCGTGAACTTCAGGCCGAACACCGCGACGGCATCCGTGACATCGGCCTTTGTGTCAAGCAGCCCGCGAGTTGCGGTGACTTCGTACCCCTTGTTTTCCAACGTGGACGACGAAGTTATTTCTATGCCGCCCTCTATGTCGCTTTCGGCAATGGCGGCGTCTGACGTGCCCTTGTGGTAGAAGCCGAAGAAAGCCGTGCCTTTGGCAGAGGACGCAACGGCATATATGTAAGAAGCCGACGAACGAGCGATGCCATCGGAAAAATCTGAAGAGCCGCCGCTATAAGATGATATCAGCCAGGATACCTTCTGGGAAAAATCAGAAGCAGTGGTCTTATATGCAACAAGCCCCCATTCTTCTCTGTTTGCTTCAAGAGCCCGCTCGTATTCAGTGAACGACGGACCAGACTGGATTTGTGCGGTGTTTTCTTCTAATTCACTGAAAGAAATAGGGCTGGAAAAGTGAGAAGCGGGGTCAGAAGAGGGAAAAGGAGGTTCAGAAGAAGCGTTCCAAATATATCCATAATAGGAATCTATCAACTCACCATATGTTTTTAAGCCAGCCGTACGTTCTTTCGCTTCATAAGGGGTTCCCTGGCCTGCAAAATATGCTTTCCAGCCTACACCGTGTTCTGCCATGAACGTTGAGCCTAGCCAGATAAGATCTTCAATTTCATGCTTGCCCTTATTATCCATCCAGCAAAAGGGTCTTCTTACAACAACCATCAAGGGATGTTTGTTATAAATGGGGGTTTTAACTGAACTATAAGACTTGCTCATCCTACGCCTCCTCCCTAACGTAGTACATCCTATCCTCGCGGTCGTCCACGCAGAGGCACTTCGCGACCTCGTCGTGCGTCGTCACCGCCGCGCCCGCGCCCTCGGTGAGGTCTATCACGAGCCCGTGCCGCGAGCCCGTCTCCGTCTCGAAGAACAGGAAGAGCGCGCCGTCGTGCTGCCCCATCACGCACGAGGCCGGGTTCATCGCCAGCCACTGGTCCTTCGTGAACATCTTGTCGGTGAGGTTCGTGCAGACCGTGCCCGCGTCCGCGTCGTTGTAGATGCACATCAGCCCCGCGTTGGAGGCGTAGTACACCGCGTTCTTGTAGACGCACACGCCGCGAGGCGAGACGCATGCCGCCGGCCCCGCGAGCTTCGTGGCCGTCATCCCTTCGGGCGCAGTCCCGCTCAACACGTATGGCCAGCCGTCGGTGAGCGCGAACACGCTGTTGCTCGTCACCGCCAGCGCGACTATGTTGTTGCGGATGTCGTAGCGATAGGCCAGCGGCCACGAATAGAGGAGGTTGACGTCGGAGAAGCAGACCGTTTTGGGGTTGGATGGCGAGAAGCCGCAGTAGAACGCGCCCGGCACGTTGAGTACGCACGAGAGGTCTGACGGCGGCGCCTCTATGTCCGGCATTATCTCGCCCGCGTCCTCGTCCTTCACCTTGAATCCGATGCCATTCGCCCACACGCTATCGCCATTTGCGTCCACCTCCGCGACGAACTGGCTGCGCCCCGTCTCCGTCCCCGTGATTACCTTATAGACACGGAGTTTCACGGCGGCAGGGTAGTCCGACTTCGATCCAAAGTCCTTTATCGTCACCGCGTCGCCGTCCATGTACTCCAGGTCGCCGTCCGCCCATTCGCCATCCGCTCCCTGCACGAGGCTTGGGCTGGAGAAGGGCGACTCCATGCCGTACTTGTCAACCCACGACATGAAGAAGCGCGTGTAGCGGATGCTGGAGCCGAGGTCGCCCTGCCCCGAATTGCGCTGGACGTGCGGCGCGCCGAGCGGCTTCTTGCCGAGCGGCACGGCGTCCCTGCCGCCGCTCGCCGTGCGCACGTAGACCATCGGCTCCTCCGCCCTGCCGTCCCCGTCGCGGTCTCCCGACACGACGATGCGCGTGAGGTCGTCGTCCGCCACCACGCCCGGCACCGCCCACGTCACGCCGCGATGGAGGAGGAAGTCGAAGCCGCCGTCCTGACGCCGCCAGACGTGCATGCTCTTCGCGTCCTTGACGTTGGAGAGCCCGCCGTCGAGAATCAGGTTCGCGCCGGAGACCATCTTCGGCTGGCGGAGCGGCACGAGCTTGCCGATCTTCAGGCGGCAGTTGTGTGCGGTGACGGCCATGCCGTCCGCGAGCTGCGTCGGATGCTGGCGCGGCGCGATGCCGCCGAACTTGTCTATCTTGACGCCTGCCATGTCAAATCTGCATCAGGGCCTCGGCGCGCTGCAGGTGCGAGGCGGCGAGGGATGCGTCCTCCGTGTCGGGGTTGTTTGCCAGATAGAGGTCGTACGCGGCGTAGCGGGCGAGCGCTTCGCCCCAGCGCGGGGGAAGGGGGATTGAGGCGCTGCCCCTCACGGTGGACAGGTCCGGCTCGTACGCCGCCACCGCGCCGTCGACGTAGCGCGTCTCCGGGCGGACGGAATGGAGGTGCCACACCGCGTCGAGGACGCAGCGGTAGACCTCCGCCGCCGTGAAGCGGTACGGCTCGATTGCGTCGTTCATGAGCGTCCGCACGCGCTTCTCTATCTCTCCGTAAGTCAGCATCTCCGCGTCTCCTTTCCTACTTTGCAGTCTCCGCCTCCGCGACCGCCGAGGCGGCATTGGTGGCGGGCGGCTCGACGGGCACGACCTCCGCGTCCACGACCTTGTACGCCT
>CAVERN010000064.1:0-9533 GCA_963618095.1 bacterium
CCGCCGCGCGGCGCTTCGGCGGAAACACCTCGAACGAGACGCTCGGCGCGTCCGTAGCGACAATTTCTGAAATCTTCATCTCGCCCTCTCTTTCGCAGCCGCGAATTGTACCAAAAATCCCCCGCGAACAACCCATTACAGATCGCGGCACAACTTCTCAACCCCTCAACCTCTCAACTTCTCAACCCTGCGGACGCGTTGTGGTATAATTCGCGACGATTGACCGATTAAGCGGGAGAGGATTCATTTAAGCCATGTTGCGTATCGTAGATTGGTCTGCCGGCGGGCGGCAGGGCAAAGTCGTGACGGCGTTCCTGGAGCGGAGCGCGTTCCCGGAGGAGGCGGAGAAGGCCGCCGCCGCCGTCCTGGCGGACGTGCGCGCGCGAGGTGACGCGGCGGTCGCAGACTGCGTCGCGAGATTCGAGGGCGCGAAGCTCAGGCCCGGGCAGTTCAGGATTCCGCAGGCGGAGCTCGACCGGGCGGAGAAGGCCGTCCCGGCGCACCTCAAGCGCGCGGTCAGGGACGCGTACGCCCGCGTGATGCGGTTCTCGAAGGCGTCGCTCAGGCCCGCCTGGGCGATGAAGACGCCCCGGGGCGGCAGCACGGGCGAGTTCTTCTCGCCGATGGATCGCGTAGGCGTGTACGTGCCCGGCGGCACCGCCCCGCTCGCCTCCACCTCCGTGATGACCGTGACTCTCGCCCGCGCCGCCGGCGTGCGCGAGATAGTCGCGTGCACCCCGGCGGGGAAGACCGGCGCGGTCAACCCAACGCTCCTCTACGCGCTCAGGCTCGCAGGCGCGACCGAAGTCTACCGCGTCGGCGGCATCCAGGCGATCGGCATGATGGCGTTCGGCACGAAATCCTGCCGCAAGGTCCAGAAGATCGTCGGCCCGGGCAATGCGTTCGTCACGGCGGCGAAGCGCCAGGTGTACGGCTACGTCGGCATCGACCAGGTCGCCGGCCCGAGCGAGATAGCGGTGCTTGCGGACGGCTCGGTGAGCGCGAAGTGGGTCGCGGCGGACCTCCTCTCCCAGGCGGAGCACGGCAGCGGCTGGGAGAAGTCCCTGCTCGTCACGCAGTCCAGGGAATTCGCCGAGGAGGTGAAGGCCGAGCTCTTCGCGCAGATGGACACGCTCTCGCGCAAGGAGCTCATACAGAGGGTCGTGGACCGCGACGGAATCCTCTTCGCCGTCACGCCAAGCCTCGCGGAGGGGCTCGAGCTCGTGAACCGATTCGCCCCGGAGCACTTCGAGATCATGTGCCGAGACGCCGCAAGGCTCATGAAGGGCGTGCGCTCCGCCGGCGCGGTGTTCGCCGGCGCCTGGACGCCCGAGTCGGCCGGCGACTTCGTGGCGGGGCCATCGCACGTGCTCCCCACCGGCGGAGCGGCGAACATGTTCAACGGCCTCACGCCCGACGACTTCCGCCGCCGCCACAGCTTCGTCGCGTTCACGAGGGAGGACCTCCGGGAGACGGCCCCGACGATAGCGGCGTTCGCCGCCGTCGAGGGGCTCGACGCCCACGGTCGCGCAGCGAGCATACGCTTCGACGCATAGCGCCCGCCGCCGCCATCCGCGGCCTCCGCTATGGTATAATCAGGCGCAATGTCCACATCAAGTCGGCATAGGCATTCGGCGGCACGTCGCCTGGCGGCGTCGCTGGCCGCCGCGTCCGCCCTCGCGGCGGCTGCGGCCGGCACCGTCGCAGACCTCTCGAAATGCGGAATCTCGCTGAACGTGGCGTCGTCTGCGGACCGGGTGGACGTCGCGCGCGACTTCGAAGTCACCGTCTCGGCCGTCGCGCCGGCGGGATCCTCCATCGCGATCCAGGACCTCCGCGACAGGTTCCGCGGATTCTCCGTAGCGGAGGACTTCGCGGAGGAACCGTCCGCAGGGGCGGACGGCGCCACCACCTACGTCTCGAGGTGGAGGCTCGTCCCCAGGCCGTGCGAGAAGGTATACGGGCTCGCGCCGTTCGTCGTGGACGTGGCAAGGGGCGGCGAGGACGGCAAGGCGGCGGAGCGCGAATCGTTCTACACGTCGCCGGTGTACTTCGAGGGCCCCGCCGAGAGGGAGATGGTCACGGGCGACATGGAGATCGACCCGAAGAAGGACTTCCCTCCGATCACCTGGCGCCTCGCGTGGCGTCTCGCGCTCATCGCGGCGGCGGCCGCCGCCGTCGTGGCCGGCGCGTGGTACGCGGCGCGGAAGATCGCGCAGAGAGTCCGCGAGCACAGGATGAGCCCCATAGAGCGCGCCATGCTGGAGCTCGACAGGCTGCTTAGCAAAGGCCTCCCCGGGCGCGGACGCTACAAGGACTTCTACGTTGAGCTGACCATGGTCGTGCGCAGGTACATACAGCGCAGGCACTCGGTACGGGCGCCGAACCTCACCACGGACGAGTTCCTGAGGGCGGCGGCGGGCAACCCCGCCTTCACGCCGGAGGCGATCGCGGAGCTGCGCGGCTTCCTCGAGTCGGCGGACATGGTGAAGTTCGCCGGAGTCGAGGCGACCCCAGAGATGGCAGACTCCGCCACGGGCAAGGCCAGGGGCTACCTCTCCGCGGACAGCCGGTCCGAACGCGGGCCAAAAAGGGCGGGCGGCGGCAGATGACCTTCGCCTGGCCATACGCCCTCCTGTTCGCGATTCCCATCGGGCTCGCGGCATGGCGCATGCTGCGCCGGGGCCGGCGCGGAGGCGTCAAGTTCGCCCCGATGCGGCGCCTGCCCGCCAGGACCGCCGGGTGGCGCGCCCGCGCGGCGAACCTGCTGCCCTTCCTGTTCCTCGCCGGCGCCGCGCTGCTCGCCGTCGCGTGCGCCCGCCCGCGCATTCCGCTTGGCCGCGAGAGCCGCAGCGTGGACGCGATCGCGATCGCGATGGCCGTGGACGTCTCGGGCTCCATGGAGGCGCTCGACCTCTCGCCCACGAACATACGGAGCCTCAAGGACGCCAAGACCAGGCTCGACGTCGTGAAGGAGCTCTTCGCGAAGTTCGTAGAGGCGCGCCCGGACGACCTGATCGGCCTCGTCACGTTCGGCGGGTACGCATCGTCGCGCATGCCGCTCACGGCCGACCACGACGCCCTCCTCCACGTGCTGAAGGGCGTGAAGGTGCCGGCGGCGAGCTTCGACGCGCAGGGCAAGGCAATCGACCCGGACGAGACCATGACGGCCGTCGGCGACGGGCTTGCGACCGCGCTCGCCCGCCTTAAGAGGGCCGAGACGACGTCGCGGATCGTGATACTGCTCTCCGACGGCGAGTCAAACACCGGCGCGGTCGATCCGGACGAGGCGGCGAAGGCGGCGGCGAAGCTCGGGATCCGCGTGTACACGATAGGCGTCGGCTCGCACTCGGCGCGCACCCCCTTCCGAAGCGTGGACCTGTTCGGGCGCGAGACGGTGCAGTACGCGAGCTCCCTCTTCGACGAGTCGCAGCTCAAGTCCATCGCGAAGGCCACGGGGGCCCGCTACTTCGGAGTCCGCGACGAGAAGGGCCTCCGCGCCGCGCTCGAGGAGATCGACCAGCTCGAGAAGACCACCCTTGACCGCACCGTGTTCCAGCGATACCGCGAATGCTTCCCGCCGTTCCTGGTGGCCGGGGCCATGATGGCGCTCGCTGCGGTCTCGCTCCAGATGCTCGCTTCAAGGAGGCTCGCGTAGTGCGCTTCATAAACCCATGGATGCTCGCCATCGCGCTGCTCGTGCCGCTGTCCGGGGCGCTGTGGGCATATCTCCGCGCGCGCTCTGAGGGCAGGCTCGCCGGCATGGTCGCGCCCGCGCTCCGCGGGCGGCTGCTGCCGAACCGGCCGAAGACCTTCCTCCTCCAGTCGATACTGATGATCGCCGGGCTCACGCTCTGCATGCTGGCGGCGGCGCGTCCCCAGTGGGGGCGCAGCGCCCAGACCGTCGCGGCGAAGAGCCGGAACGTGGTTGTCGCGCTCGACGTGAGCCGCTCGATGCTCGCGGACGACGTGCGCCCGAACCGCCTGGAGCGGGCCAAGGCGGACATCGCCGACCTCGTCGACTCGCTCGAGGGGGACAGGTGCGCGCTCGTGGCCTTCCGCCGCAGCGGCGCCCTTCTCTGCCCGCTTACGACGGACACCGCGTTCCTCCGATCCGCCCTGGAGTCCGTCTCCACCGAGTCCGCCCCGCGCGGAGAGACGGACATCGGATCCGCCATCCGCACCGCGCTCCAGGCGCTCGACCCGGCGATGGACGGCCACAACGCGATAATACTCGTGTCGGACGGCGGCGACCTCAGGGACAACGCGCTCGAATGCGCCCGCATGGCCAGGAAGCGCGGGGTGCCGATCTTCACGGTAGGCCTCGGCAGCCGCGATCGGGATTCGACGATCCCAGCCCCCTCGGGGAACGGCGCGCAGACCTTCAAGGGGCAGCCCGTGAAGGTGCGGCTCGAGGAGAAGGCGCTCCGCGAGGTGGCGGCCGCGTCAGGCGGACGCTACGTGCCGCTCGCAACGGCCGGCACGGCGGAGACGACGCTCGGCGCGATATACCGCCGCTTCCTGCGCCAGGTCGCGGCAAAGGAGATGGCGGAGGAGGAGGAGCTCCGCGCGACGGAGCGCTTCGGCGTGTTCCTCGCCCCCGGGCTCCTGCTCCTTCTCGCGGCGGCGGCGCTCTCGAACGGCCGCTTCGCCGGAAGGCCGACGCGGGCCGCGCGTCCCGCATGACCACCTTATCGCACCGCACATCGTCGCAGACATAGCCCGAACAAGGCCCCCGCATTCCCGCGTGTGCTATAATCCGCGTCCATGGAGCAGGGACGGCACAGGAAGATACTCTATCTGCACGGCTTCGCATCGTCGGGGTCGAGCGGCACGGTGGCGATGCTGCGCCACGAGTACTGGGAGCGGAGGAAGTCGGACAGGATCGAGGTCGTCGCCCCAGACATCCCCGTAGACCCCTCGGAAGCGCTGCCCATGCTGAGGGACGTCGTGTCGAAGGAGCAGCCGACGCTCATCGTGGGCACGTCCATGGGGGCCATGTACGCGCAGCAGCTCCGAGGGTTCGAGCGCATCTGCGTGAACCCCTGCTTCGGGATGTCCAGACTGTACTCGCAGATGTCCGTGGGCCGCCACAAATGGCTCAACCCGAGAAGGGACGGCGCCACGACGTTCCAGCTGACAAAGGAGATCGTGGCGAACTTCGCGGAGATGGAGGCGCACCAGTTCGACGGCGTAGACGAGGTGGACCAGCTCTTCTGCCACGGACTGTTCGGCGACGCGGACGAGTTCGCGAGGGAGGCGCGCCCCATCTTCGAGCGCCACTACCCCGGGATGTCCCGAGGCTTCGAGGGCGGACACCGCATGAACGCGGAGCTCGTCCACAAAGTGCTCTTCCCGTTCATAGCCGAGCTCGGCCTGCTGCAGGCCGACCAGGAAAGGAGCGAGCAGAAGTGGACGGGGCGCGCGTGATCGTCTCCCTGGGCTCGAACGTCGAGCCGCGCGCAGGCTACCTCGCCCAGGCCCGCTCCGCGCTCTCCGCGCTTCCCGGCACTCGCATCGTGAGGGAGAGCCGCGTCGTCGAGACAGATCCCGTGGACGTGCCGGCGGCCTTCGCCTCGATGAAGTTCCTCAACCAGGCGGTCGTCCTGGAAAGCGCCCTGCCGCCGCTGGAGTTCTCCCGCATGATGCACGCCATCGAGGATCGCCTCGGCAGGGTCCGCACCGTGCGGAACGGGCCGCGCACGATCGACATCGACCTCATAGACTACGGCGGCATGGAGCTCTCAAGCCCCGAGCTGACCCTCCCCCATCCGAGGGCGAGGGAGCGCCGCTTCGTGACGGAGCCCCTCGCCGAACTCGGGATCTCGCTTTGGAGCGAGGCCTAAAAGGCGTCCGCCGCCGCGTCCACGCGCTGACCGCGCTTCTCGGCGGCAGACTTGCGCGCCTCCTCGCGGAGCTCGTCGCGCTCCTGGACCGCCTGCGTCGTTACGGCGTCATCCCAGGCCACGACCACCGTCTCGTAGTTCTGCGTCGCGTCGTCGAGGCAGGCGCGGACGTGGCGGTATGGGCCTATCTCGAACTGGTAGCACGGCTTCCACCAGCTGCAGAGGCGGGCCCAGGTGCCGTAGCGCCTCTCGAGCGCCTCGACGAGGTAGTGGCGACGCCAGTTCGCCCCGGCGTCGACGGCCTCCTTCGCGCAGGCGTAGATCTTCGCCACCCGATGCGTCTTGGGCGTGACGTACACGTAGTACTCGTCAAAGCCGTCGAGGGGCTTCTTCGGAGTGAAAGACGCGCGCAGGAAGTCGGCGTCGTCGGGGTCGTCCTCGAACTTGTCGGCCTTGAAGGGCTCGCCGAACCTGAGCCCGAGGAAGGAGTCGGCGCTGCCCTTCGCCTTCGCGTCAAGCGGCCTGCCCCCGGCGAGAGGCGCAACGGCGCTCTGCCCGGCCGGATAGCTCTGCGCGTACTCGCTCGTGCTCGTCTCGAGCACGTTGCCGTCCATGTCCATGTTCGTGCGGGTCTCGCGGCGGCGCTCGGTGACCATGTTCCCGTTCGTGGTGACCGTCGACTCGGTGAAGAGCCTGGATATGCTTCCGTTCGCGTTCGTCGTCACGGACGACTCCGCGGTCTTGGAGGTCATGTCCTTCGCGCCGGGCCGATCGGCGACCGCGCTTGCGCAGAACACCGCCGTCGCGATTGCGGCCCCCGCGGCCGCCACAGTCAGTTTCCTCTTTGCATCCATTGCTTTGATTCCTTTCCTTGTGTGCCTTTTCCCCTTTACGCCGAGAAATGTACCACAGGGCTGTTAACGGAATGTTAAGGAAACGAAGGATGGAGCATTCGGCGGACGAGCCGCCTCGCCGCCGCCTCAGGCGTCGAAGAAGGTGCGGCCCTTCGACCTGATCCTCTTCGCCGGAGGATAGTCGAACTTCCACTCCTGCGCGAGGAACTCCCTCGCCTCGCGCTTCGCCGTCGGCAGGTCGTGCAGAAGGTAGTTGCCGCAGTTCACCGGCGTTGCGCCCGGCACCTCCCCGCGGTAGTTCGCAAGATGCCGGAACGCGGAGCGCATCAGCCTCTCGATGTCCTGCGGCACTATGGCGCGCTCGGTGCTCGTGATGAAGTAGAACCCGGTAAGGCACCCCATCGGCCCCCAGTACACCACGTGATTCCTGAACGACGAATTCCGCAGATAGGTGGCGACCACGTGCTCGATGGTGTGCATGGCGTTCGGATGAATCGCGCTCTCCACGTTCGGACGCTTCATCCGCACGTCGAAAGTCGTAACGTATGCCCCGTTCACGACATCCCGCCGGCTGACGAAGATCCCGTACCCGATTCTGGTGTGATCCACCTGAAACGACGCTATCAGACCGTCCATCCCCCATTCCCTCCCGTTCGTGCCGCACCCAGTCCATCCCGGAGCCACGCAAGCGGAAACGGCACCGCCCCCCTGCGCATCCGCGCAGGGAGCGCCCTGCGCGTAGGCTCGCCTATCACATACACCGCCTTGCCGCGAAGCGTTCCCGCCCCATGCTGGGCAAGATAGGACTCCACGGCGCTCGCACTCGCGAAGAACACCGCGTCAAAGCGCGGAAGCGCGACGCCCGGACGGCGGATCGGAACATTGTCGTACAGAACGACGTCGTCCACGGACGCGCCCTGACGCCGCATCATGGCCGACAGGCCGCCGCCCGCGGCGCTGCTCCGAAGGCGCAGCACGCGCTTGCCCCTCAGCCCCGCCCCCTCCCGGCGCAGGGTCTCCGCCAGGCCGGCGGCGGAGAAATCCGCCTCGGGCACAATGTCGCTCGCGACCCCATGCCTGCGAAGCTCCGCGTCCGTGCCAGACCCGCACGTCCACAGCCTCGGCAGGCTTCGGAGGTCGCGCACGCACTTCCCAAGGAATATGCGCGCCGCGCTCGGGCTCGTCAGCACGACGGCGTCGTACCTGTCTCCGACATCCGCAAGCCTGTCCTCTGCGCCGGCGCGCGCCCTCAGCTCTATCATCGGCCAGGGGACCGGACGCCACCCCATGTCCTCGAATCTGCAGATCGCGCGCGGCATCACGGCCTCCGAGCAGGTGAGCAGCACGCGCCTCGGGACGCGCACCTCCCCCGCGTATCCGACGACAAGCAGCCCCGGCTCGTCGGAACAGGCTATCCTGGGGTCGCCGCACCGCCCGGTCTCCACGCGCTCGTGCGGACCGTACGCGTCCCACACCATCGCATACCGCTCATCCACAGGGAATCTTCCGAGCGTCTCACGCGCGACGTGCGTAGCCATGAAGAACGCCTGCGGCGTCCTGGCCCCGGAGGAGCGCGGCGTAGACGCGGCGAATCCGCCGGCCTCGCCGCGCTTCGTGAGAAGAATCCCGTTCGGCGAAGTCGCCGCCGACAGGGCGCTCACGCCAGGTCGTACCACGTACGGTATGCCGAGGGCGTCCAGCGCATCCGTCTCCTCCGAGAGCCGCCCGAACATTCCGGCGTCCCCGCCCTTGAGGCGCACCACGCGCTTGCCCATGCGAGCCTTGTCGCAGATCAGGCGAGTTATCTCAGCCTGCGCCATCGAGTGGGCGCCGCAGCGCTTCCCCACGTGAATCCACTTCCCGCCAAGATCCCCCCTGCCGCCGAAGCCGGAGAGCGCGTCCGCCAGCACGACGTCCGCCTCCTCGACGTCCTGCGCGCCGCGCACCGTTATGAGCCCGGCGTCGCCCACGCCCGCGCTCGTGAAGCGAACCGCCTTGATGAAATGCCTCCTGAGCTCGCAGGCCCTCGCATCGCCCTTTCTGAAGACAACCGCAATGCGTCCCTGCCCCTCGGGCGTGGGCAGATCGTCCAGACATATGGCGCGAACAGCCAGCTCCGCGCCGTCCGCCACCCTGAGCAGAGGGCCGCCGTCCCACCCTGGATAGAGGCGGCGGAGCCCCGCGATCGCCATCAGGGCCGCGTCGAAGCGTCCGTCAAGAACCTGCGCCATGCGGGAATCGACCGCCCCGCGAATCGGAAGGCACTTCGCCTTCGGAAAGGCGCGCGTGGCGAAGATCCGCCGTCTCTCGCTTGACACGCCGATCCTGAGTCCCGCGCCCTTCCACCGGGCGGAGTGGCTCGCCATGAATGCGCCGTCGGGACGCGCCACCCAGCAGTCCCGGGGATCCTCTCCTGCGGGCAGCCAGAACCAGTCCAGGTCGTCCGCGATCGGATTCGGCAGATCCTTGGCGGAATGTATCGCGAGGTCTATCACGCCGCGCCGCACGGCGTCGTCGAGATCACGCGTGAAGAAGTCAGGGGCGCTCCGCTCTATCGGCGTGGAGAGATCGCGGTCGCCGGGCGTCTCGAACGTCCGCAGCCTCGCCCGAAACCCCGGCGCGATCCCGACCATGAACGAAATGCTCTCCTCCGCCTGGGCAACGGAGAGCCTGCTTCCCCTCGCTCCACAGAGAAAGACGCGTCCCATGTCAGACCGCCGATGCGGAATTCACAGGCTCGCGAGGAGTCCGCCCGAGAGGATGACGTGCTTCTCGCGGTCGGAGAGCGTCGCCTTCACGCGGAACGCGCCCTTCGCGCCCTTCACCTCGAGGA
>CAVERN010000065.1:0-9374 GCA_963618095.1 bacterium
TCGCCGGGTCTACCTCTGCCGCAACGCGCTCACGGCCGTGCCGGAGGTGGCGAGGGAGTGGACGATGCTGGAGGACATCGCCCTCGACGGCAACCCGATATCCGAGGTGCCGGAGTGGCTCGTCGCGATGCCGCGCCTGCGCGGCGTGTCCCTTGACGGCACGCGCGTGTCGAGGCTGCCGGCGGACCTCGCACCCTGGAGGAGGCTCTCCTTCCTCTCCATGGGCTCGTGCCCGGTGCCGGGCGAGGAGATGAAGCGCATACGCAAGGCGCTCCCCAACGTCGCGATCGTGTTCTGATCCGACAGTTGGCAGTTGATAGTTGGCAGTTGGCAGTTGATAGTTGGCAGTTGGTAGTTGATAGTTGGTAGTTGGCAGATGGTAGGGCTGGCGTTCCACCGCCAGCCGCAAATCGTAAATCGCAAATCGTAAATCATAAATTTCCGCCCATTACTTTTGTCCTTGCTTTCGGTGGGGCGTTGTGTCATAATATGGGGACAAGTGGGGGAATTTGGGTTGAGTACGTCCGAAACGATCGTTGGCGCTGTCGAAAGTGCGCGAAAGAGGCCGATTGGCGGCCTTGTGGACACGTTTCGCCACAATCTCGACCCGAAGAGGCGTCTTACGATTCCGAGCGAGTGGCGCGACGCCCTGGGGAATCCCGCGTACGTCTACGTGATGCCGTCCCCGACGGAGGAGTGTCTTGAGCTCATCCCCGTGGAGCTGATGGAGCGCACGCTCGCCCGGTATCAGGAGGCGGATCTCTTCGACGACGAGGCCGACGCCGACGCGCAGGCGATAGCGTCGCATTCGCAGATGCTGAAGGTGGACGCGCAGGGGCGCATCCGGATCGGGGACGGGCTTCTCGCCTACGCCGGGATGGTCTCCGGCGTCACGATGGTCGGCGCCATGCGCAAGGCGATGCTGTGGGCGGAGGAGCGCCGGCCCGCGCAGACGGGCGGGAAGATCGACCTCGCGGAGTTCCGGGCGGTCGCGGCCAGGCGCAAGATGCTCGCAAGGGCGGGAGGCCGGGCATGAGCGGCCGCCATCTGCCAGTGATGCTTGCAGAGGCCGTGGACGCGCTCCGCGTGCGCCCCGGCGGCGTGTATGTGGACGGCACCCTCGGGCGCGGCGGCCATGCGATGGAGATCGTGCGCCGCGGCGGCAGGGTGATCGGGATCGACCGCGACGACGAGGCCCTGCGGGACGTCGAGGCGATGGGGGTCGACGGGATAAGGGCGGTGAAGGGCAATCACGGAGACGTCGCCGGGCTGCTGGACCGGCTCGGGGTGGAGTCCGTGGACGGGATCCTGCTTGATCTCGGCGTCTCGAGCCCCCAGCTGGACGATCCCTCGCGAGGCTTCAGCTTCAGGGCGGACGGGCCTCTCGACATGCGGATGGACAGGTCGTGCGGGACAACCGCGGCCGACTTCGTCAATTCGGCCGGGCGTGACGATCTCGAGCGGACGTTCCGGGAGCTGGGCGAGGAGCAGGGCGCCAGGAGGATCGCGAACGCGATCGTGAGGGAGCGGGACGCGCGCAGGATCGAGACCACGCTCCAGCTTGCGGAGGTGGTGGAGCGCGCCGTCGGGAGGCATGGGGCGCGGCATCCGGCGACGAAGGTGTTCCAGGCGCTGCGCATGGCGATGAACGGCGAGCTTGCGGAGCTTTCGCGCGCCCTCGACGGCGGGCTTCCACGCCTCGGGAAGGGCGGCCGCTTCGCGGTGATAACGTTCGAGAGCCTTTCGGACCGGATCGTGAAGAGGTTCTTCTCCGAGCACGCCGGGAGGATGGTGTCGCTCCAGCAGGGCGGCGAGAGGTGGGAGGGGAGGCTGCCGCAGGTGCGCCTCGTCACGCCGCGCGCGCTCGTGCCGTCGGAGGCGGAGGTGGAGGCCAACCCGCGAAGCCGCAGCGCGAAGCTCAGGGTCGCGGAGGCCGTCTGAGAACGGGATGATTCAGGAAGGGGGGCTTGGAATGAAAAGGAACAAGAGGAGAATGAAGAGCTCGAGGTTCGCGACGAGCTCGATGGGCGTCGCGTCGCTGATCCTCACGGCGTTCATAATGCTGATGATCTTCTTCATCACGAACTCGCGCTGCTCCACGATCAAGCGCGAGATCGGGCAGCGGGAGAAGACCCTTCAGCGGCTCGACGCGGAGCTGACCAGGGAGAGGACGAAGTGGGACGAGATGAAGGTGCCCGAGCGCCTCAGGATCGCCCTGACCCGGTTCGGCCTGGAGATGGTCAATCCGCTCGACGAGCAGATCGTCCGGATGGGCAGCGGCGGGAAGCCGGCGCCTGGGCAGAGGTCGCTTGCGCGCCTGCGCGGCGCCGGGACGTCGAGGCAGGCCTCCGTGGCCCACGCCGGGGCGCAGGGACGCAGGGGAGTCTCGTCCGTGTCGCGGAGGGCTCGCGGGAATGGCGTTCTTAAGTGAACGCAACCGCACGCGCTTCGTCGTGGCGCTCATGCTGGCCGGCGCGTGCGTGGTCGGCTACCGGCTCGTGGTCATACACCTCTCGCTCGTCGACCTGCCGATCCGGGACCCGCGGTACTGGTTCACCCGCGAGGTGCCGGGGCTGAGGGGCGGCATATACTCGGACGTCGGCGGGCGGCAGTCGTTCGCCTGCTCCGTGCCGGTGTGGGAGTATCACGTGGACCCCCGCAGCGTCAACCTCAGGAGGCACACGCGCGAGTCCGTGGTGCGCACGGTCGCCGAAGCCCTCGGCATGGACGTCGGCCGCGTGCGCGACGTGTTCTGGCGCACGGACTCCCGGTACGTGTATCTCGCGACGTCCTACGACGACGCCGCCAACCGGATCCTCACCGACCCCGCCAGGGTCTCGGGGCTCGCCATCGACGACCGCCAGATAAGGCGCTACCCGCAGGGCAGGATCCTCGCCCACGTGCTCGGGTTCGTCTCGAAGGACCCCGACAACCCCGTGGGCGCGGGGGGGCTGGAGATGCGCTACGAGCGCTTCCTCAAGGGGAAGTCCGGGCTCGTGAAGGGCATGCGCGACGCCGGCGGCAGGGAGATACGTGAGAGGCGCGTGGTGGACGTGGACCCGACGCGCGGCGCGGACGTGTACCTCACGATCGACCACAACGTGCAGTACGCCGTCGAGGAGGCGCTGTACGACGGGCTGACGAACTGCCAGGCCAGGGCCGGGTGGGCGATAGTCCTTGACGCGAGGCGCGGCCGCGTGCTCGCCATGGCGACGTGCCCCACGTTCGAGCCCGAGAACTACAACCAGGCCGGCGAGGAGGTCAAGAAGAACCGCTGCATATCCGAGAACTACGAGCCCGGGAGCGTGATGAAGACGATCACCGCGTGCGCGGCGCTGAACGAGGGCATGGTCTCGCCGTCCACGATGGTCTCCACCGCCCGCAACGACCCCGACTACTACAGGCTCCCCGGCGACGGCTCGCACAAGTGGGAGCCGTTCATGTCCGTGACGGACGGCATCGTGCACTCGTCGAACATTGTGTTCGGGAAGATCGGCTACCGTCTCGGCCCCAGGCGCCTGTGGGGCTACTTCAGGGCGTTCGGCTTCGGGAGCAAGACCGGCATAGACCTGCCGGGGGAGGAGACGGGGATCCTGCCGGACTGGAGGAAGTGGGACAAGGCCTCGTGGTCGCGCGCGCCGATAGGGCAGTTCGTCGCGGTGACCCCGATCCAGATGGCCGCCGCGTATGGCGCGATAGCGAACGGCGGGCGCCTGATGCGCCCGTACGTGGTCGACCGCGTCGTCGCGCCGGACGGCGACGTGCTCTTCCGGAACGAGCCCGAGGAGGTGGCGCGTCCCATCTCCGCCGAGACGGCGCGGACCGTGCGCGAGATGCTCATAGGCGTCGCGAAGAAGGGCGGCACGGCGCGCCGCGCCGCCGTGAAGGGGTACTCCGTGGCGGGGAAGACCGGCACGGCGCAGATGAAGGAGGGCAGGGGCTACTCCTCCGTCAACTTCAACTCGTCCTTCATCGGGATCGTGCCGGCCTTTGACCCGGCGTTCGTGGTGCTCGTCACGTACCAGCGCCCCGAGAACTGCCGCTCCTTCAGGAAGCACGAGGAGACGGGCCTCCCGCTGTACAACCACCAGGGGGGCGTGTGCGCGGCGCCGGTGTTCCGCCGCATAGCCGAGATGGTCACGCGCTACTTCGGCGTCGAGCCGGACAGGCCGGAGGAGCTGGCGGCTCCGCAGCCCTCGCCGGCGGGGAGGGCGCAGTGAGAGTCTGGGGCATAACCGGCACGAACGGGAAGACGACCACGGCGTGGGTGCTCGCCGAGCTCCTGCGCGCCGCGGGCGGGAAGTGCGGGTACGTGACGACCGTGGAGGTGGACACCGGGTCGCGGCGCTTCTCCACCGGCTACACTACGCCGCCGCTCCCCGCGCTCAAGGCCATATTCGCCGAGATGGAGGCGAACGGGATGGACGACTGCGTGATGGAGGTGTCGAGCCACGCGATACACCAGAGGCGCTTCGGGGACACCGTGTTCTCCGGCGGGGCGTTCACGAACCTCACGGAGGACCACCTCGACTACCACAAGACGATGGAGGCCTACTTCGAGGTCAAGCTCGACTTCGCCCGAGTGGTGGCGGCGTCCGCGGCGGCGGCCCCCTCGCTCGGGAGGCGAGGCCTGCCGCCGTACGCGGTCTGCCTTGACGGCGGCTGCGGCGAGCGCATGTACGAGCGGGTCGGCGACCTGCCGCTCAACGTGATCCCCGTCACCCTGCGCCGCCCGGCGTTCGACCTTTCGGGCCTGAAGCTGGCCGGCGACTACAACAAGTCCAACGTGCTCGTCGCCGCCGCCCTCGCCGAGGCCGCCGGCGCCCCGCGCGAGGCCATACAGTCCGCGATCCCGCTCCTGCGGCCGAGGTGGGGGCGGCTCGAGGAGGTGGAGACCGGGTCGAGGGCCCGCGTGTTCGTGGACTTCGCGCACACTCCCGACGGGCTCGAGAAGGTGCTCTCCGCCGCGCGCGGCTTCACCCCGGGCAGGCTCTGGGTCGTGTTCGGGGCGGGCGGCGACCGGGACCCGATGAAGCGTCCGCTGATGGGCGAGGTCTGCTCGCGCCTCGCCGACAGGCTCGTGGTCACGAGCGACAATCCGCGGAGCGAGGACCCCATGGCGATCATAGGGGCGATCCTCCGCGGGGCGGGCGGAGCGGAGCGCGTCACGGTCGAGCCCGACAGGCGGCGGGCGATCCGCTTCGCGCTCGCGGGCGCGGAGGCGGGGGACACGGTTGTCGTCGCGGGCAAGGGGCACGAGACGACGCAGGAAATCGGAGGCGTCAGGCACGAGTTTGACGACAGGAAGGTATGCAGGGAATTCGCAGGATAGCGCTCGCCGCGGCGCTGCCGGCCCTCGCCGGCTGCGCGCTCGTGGGCGGATGGATGGCGGGGACGGTCGAGGAGGGCATCCCGAAGCTTCGCGACAGGCTGCCGCGCACCTCGCGCGTGCACCTGGCCAATCCCGTGAACGCGAACGGCTACCAGCTCCACGCCCGGAGCCGCCGGCAGGTCGAGCGCGCCTTCGGCTCCGCGCTCGACGGCCTCGGGGTCGCGCACTCCTCGAAGACGAACGGGTGCGACGTGTCGCTGTACGTGGTCGTCGACTCGTGGGAATACGGGGACGCCGGGTTCGCCGGCTTCGGCGACCGGGACGCGGTGGAGATGTCCGTGGTGGTCATGCGCCTCGACACGAGGCGGGCGCTGACGCGCGCGTCTCTCTTCGCGCGCGACCTGGACGCCCTTGCGCGGCGCTACGTGGAGAGCCTTTTCGAGGAGGGCGAGGATGACGGCGGCGGCGGACGCTGAGTGGCGAACTCTGCGCGACGAGCCCGGCGACTACCGCGTGGCGATGCTCCCGGGCTCGGACGGCGGCTTCCGCGTGCGCGGCGAGAGCTCGCGGCCGGTGACCCTCACGGTGCGCGTGGAGGACGCCTGGAGCCGGCTCGCGCCGGAGGCGAGGCGTCCCTCGTACTCGGTCGAGGTGAGGAGGGACGGCTCCGGCGAGGCGGCGCGGCTTGAGGACGTGGCCCCGGACGCGCGGATCTTCATCGACTTCGAGAGGTCCTTCGACATGGAGTTCACATGACCGACGCGCACTATCACCGGGACGGGGCGACGCTCATGTCCATCTGCGGCGAGGAGCGCCGCTTCTTCGGGGTCCATCCCTGGTCCGCGGAGGAGGTGGACGCCGCGGAGGCGGCGGACGGCGTGAGGCGCAGGCTCGCCGCCGACGCCCTCGCCGGCGTCGGGGAGGTCGGCCTCGACCGGCTCAGGTCCGATCGCGTCACGCCCGCGCAGAGGGGGCTGCTCCTCGCCCAGCTCGCCGTGGCGGCGGAGATGCGCCGGCCGGTGGTCCTGCACGGCGCCAGGTGCTGGGGCGAGGTGGTGGGGCTCGTCCGCCCGTTCGCCGGGATGATCCCGTCGATGCTGTTCCACGGCTTCTCGCGGAGCGGCGGCCTGCTGGAGGAGATGTTCCGCATGAACGCCTTCGTGGGCGTGGGCAAGGCGGTGCTGAACGACCACGCGGTGAACTACCGCGAGCTCGTGCGCGGGCTCCCGCCCGACCGGCTGCTCGTGGAGACGGACTGCGACGGGGACGGCGCGGAGGCGCGCGGCGCGCTCCTCGCCAGGATCTTCGCGAAGGTCTCCGAGCTGACCGGCGCGACCGAGGCGCAGCTCGACGCCAACGCCCGGAGATTCGCCGGCGCATAGCCGCTTGATTTTTTGCTTGAAGTCGCGCCCGTTTTTCGGTATCTTACACGGACATTGGAGAAAATAGATGAACAAACTACTGCATGCCATAGTGTACGTCATTCTTGTCGTGGCGGTTGCCGCGCTGGTGTTTGAGAAGAGCCTGTTCGACAAGCGCTCTCTCCTCGGTGACCGGAACAGGCTCATGGAGGACTACATAGTCAAGCTCGCTCGCACCATCGAGAAGGCGGACGCCCCGCGGCCGATGTCGGTGCCCGAGGCGAAGAAGGACGTCTCCCCGATCGAGGCCCGCCAGGTCGACACCCCCGAGATGGAGAACGTGCTCGAGGAGTATCCTGCGCAGCTTGAGGCGCAGAACCTCGAGACCTTCAGCTGGGACAACTCCGTTACCCGCCTCCAGCTCCGCCAGCTGTACTTCCTCGGCCCCGACGGCCAGCCGGTGCCGGACGCCGCCAACTACAACAAGCCCATGACGAAGGGCAAGGGCACGATGGCGGAGCTCATGGACCAGCTCTTCGAGCGCGCGAAGGCGCAGCAGGCGACCCTCAACACCACGCGCGCCGCCCTCGCCGAGGTGCGCGGCAAGCTCGAGACGATGGTCTCCGAGTACAACAAGCTCAAGCCCGACGCGAGGACTCTCCGGATGACGGAGGACGAGCTCAAGCAGAAGATCAACCAGCTCGGCCAGGAGAAGCAGACCCTCGAGGAGCAGGTCGCGAAGCTCAAGTCGCGCGTCGAGGAGCAGGCGGGCGAGGTGACGAGCGTGAAGGACGAGCTTGCCACCGCCAAGGACGACGCGGACGTGCTCAAGGAGGAGAACTCGGCGCTCGACAAGAAGGTGAAGCAGCTCCAGAAGCTGATGCAGCAGATGGCCCAGCAGCAGAACCAGTCCTCCGGCGCGGCGGGCGGCCTGGGCGGCACGTCCGTCACTTCGCTTCCGGCCGGCGACAAGGGCAAGGTGATCGCGGTCGACAACAAGCTGATGTTCTGCGTGATCGCGTTCACGGACGACGCCATGAAGGAGATGCTCGGCTCGGAGCGCCAGGGCATGCTGCCGGCGCTCACGCTCTGCGTCCGCCGCGTCGGGCTCAAGGGCACGGCCGGCGAGTTCGTCGGCAAGGTCGCGCTGCGCCAGTCGGTGTCGGGCAAGAACTACGTGATTGCCGACATACTCGGCGACTGGGTCCAGGCCGCCGTCGAGAAGGGCGATGTCATCTTCTCTGAATAGGATGGCCCTGCTGGCGGCGCTTCTGCTGCTCGCCGGCTGCATTGCCGACACGGCGGCCGATTCCGACCTGCCGTGGGCGCGGGACCAGGGATGGGAGGGGCAGATCCCGATCCCAGGAAACGCGGCTGGGGCGTATGATTAGCGGCGCGTCGTTCGCGGCGAAGGTTGGCGGCATCCGGCTGGATGCCGCCTTGCTTATGGAGCATCCGTCCGTCCCGCGCTCGTTCGCGGGGGAGGCGTGCGATGCCGGGCTTGTCCGCGTGAACGGACGCCCCGCCGCCAAGGGCACGAGGCTCCGTGCGGGAGACCTCGTGGAGATCGAGGCCCTTGAGGAGGCGGCGGACAACCGTCCGCTGCCGGATCTCTCCGTCGTCCCCCGCTGCGTCCACGAGGACCCGTCCCTGCTCGCCTTCGACAAGCCCGCCGGCATGCCCGTGCAGCCGCTTACGCGCAGGGAGTCCGGCACTCTCATGAACGGCGTGGTGGCGAGGTGGCCCGAGTGCGTGGGCGTGGGGGAGAGCCCGCTCATGGCGGGGGCGCTCCACAGGATCGACGCAGGCACCTCCGGCCTTGTCCTCGTCGCCCGCAGCGGGGCGGCCTACGACGGGATGCGCCGCCAGTTCGCGGAGCATTCCGTGAGGAAGACGTACCTGGCGCTCGTCGAGGGGCCTGTCGAGGAGGGAGGCACGCTCGAGTGCGACCTGGTGCACATGCCGGGGCTTGGGTACTGCAAGATGGTGGACGTCGAGCGCGCGAGGCTCTCCGAGGCGGAGCGCAGGGCGCTGCGTCCCAAGGCGATGCGCGCAGTGACGGAGTACCGGCCGGTCCGCCGCGAGCGGAGGGGCGGCGAGGACCTTACGCTGCTTGAGGTGACGATATTCACGGGCGTGACGCATCAGATACGCGCGCAGCTCGCGTGCGCCGGGATGCACATAGTGAACGACCGGCTGTACGGGGCGTTCGCGGTGGAGGGGATGGCGGGGCACTGCCTCCATTCGCTGTCGGCGTCCTTCGTCCATCCCTCGTCCCATGCCGAGTGCGAGCTCTCCGTGCCGCCTCCGCCGTGGGGGACGGCCGCGCCTGTGCTATAATGCGCGTCTTCAAAGGGGTTTTCGCAGTCAGTCAACAGCAAGGAAGGAAGAGGTCATGGAAGGTTTGGCGGTCAGGAAGGAAGGCTCGTGCGTCTGGGACGCCGCATCTCTCGGCGAGATCATGCTCAGGCTCGACCCGGGCGACGGGCGCATCCACACGGCGCGGGAGTTCAAGGTCTGGGAGGGCGGCGGCGAGTACAACGTCGTGCGCGGGCTCCGCCGCTGCTTCGGGATGAGGACCACCGCCGTGACGGCGTTCGCGGACAACCCCGTCGGCCGCCTCGTAGAGGACTTCATGCTCCAGGGCGGCGTCGACACGAGCCACGTCTCGTGGGCGAAGT
>CAVERN010000066.1:0-9251 GCA_963618095.1 bacterium
TATGCCGTCGTCGTAGTCCGACCCGTTCCCCGCCCGCCCGATGTACATTCCTATGCGGCGGCGGATGTGCTCCATTGCGCTCAGGTGCTTGATGTTGCTGTCGTCGTATTTCGCCATTTCCTAACCCATGTCCCCAGCCATGCTCGCCTCCGCGCCCAACGCGGCGGCGGCGGCGTATTATAGCACACGCGCCGGACGCGCCCCGGGAGGGGCCGCAAGCCCGGTCACGCCCGCGGGCCGCGCGACCTCATGACGAGCCTGGACGCCGCGAAGTGGAGCGCCACGACAATCGCCGCGGCCAGCGCCACCCAGCCCATGTTCCCGTCTATGAACGCCTTGCCCCGGCGCACGAGCTCCAGGTACGTTATGTCGCCCGCGGTGCGCCCGAGCCAGAACCCGGTCGCCGCCAGTATCGCGGTCCAGACCCCCGCGCCGAGCGTCGTGTAGAGCGTGAACGGGCCGAACGGCATCCTCGCTATCCCGGCCGGAATCGATATGAGCTGGCGAATCGCCGGCAGGAGACGGCACACGAACGTCGCGAGGTTCCCGTACCTGTTGAAGATCTCGCAGGCTCGGTCAAGGGCCTCGGGGGACAGGAAGAACCACCTGCCGTAGCGCCTGAGGAACGGCTTGCCAAGCCACGCCGAGAGGAAGTAGTTCACGTACGCGCCGAGGATGGAGCCCGCCACGCCTACCGCGACGGCCAGCGCCAGGTCGGGGTACGCCGCGCGCATGGACAGCTCTCCCCGCGCCGCGAGGAAGCCGGCGGGGATCATCACTATCTCGCTCGGAAACGGGATGAACGAGCTCTCCACGGCCATGAACACGAATATGAGCGCATATCCCCAGACGGGGGCCATGGCGGCGATCTGGTCGAGGTGGGAGGCAAGCGTTTCGATCATCGGTCATTCTCCTTTCATGTGGCAGGCAAAGCGCACCTGGCCGCGCGCCCTGACGGGCGGGGCTTCGCGCGAGCACCTTTCCGTCGCGAGCGGACATCTCGGATGGAAGGCGCAGCCCGGGGGCCAGGCGTACGGCGGCGGCACCGTGCCGGGAATGTCCGCCAGCGGCGCGTCCAGCGGCGCGTCCAGCGCCGGCACCGCCCGGAGAAGCCCCTGCGTGTACGGGTGGCGCGGATGCGCCAGCACCTCCTCCACCGGGCCGGACTCCACGATCACTCCCGCGTACATCACGTTCACGAAGTCCATCCGCCCGGCCACGAGGCCGAGATTGTGCGTGATCAGCAGCACCGCCATCCCGGTCTCCGCGGCGAGCGAGTCGATGAGGCCGAGCACCTCGCTCTGGGTCGTCACGTCCAGCGCCGTCGTCGGCTCGTCCGCCACGAGAAGCTCTGGCCTGGCCGCCAGGGCCATCGCGATCATCGCCCGCTGGCACTGCCCCCCGGAAAGCCGGCACGGATACGAGCCGTACACCCGCTCCGGGTCCTCAAGCCCGGTCCGGCGCAGCAGCCCCACGATCTCCGCCCTCGACAGCCCGCGCCGAACCTCGCGTATCTGCCTGCCGACCTTCATCACGGGATTGAGCGACTCCATCGGGTTCTGGAAGATGTACGAGATGCGGACCTCCGGGTGGTCCTTCCAGAGCGAGAGCGCCGTAAGGGACTTGCCGCAGCCGGACTCCCCCACGATCGCCACGCGCCCGTGCGCCGGGACGTCGAAGCTCACGTCGCGCACCGGCACCGCGTCGCCGAACGCGATCCTCAGCCCCCTCACCTCCAGAAGCGGCCTCACCGCGCGCCTCCCGCCCGGACGCGCAGCCTGTAGGCGAGATCGAGCGTCTCTCCCTTCCTGAGGCTGAGCGGCTCCGCGTAGACCGGCGACGGGTTCACCATGCGACTGTCGGGCCAGAGGTAGAACCGGGCGGAGGCGGGGGCCTCCAGCTGCGCGAACTCCACACCCTCCCCGGTCTCGGGGTCCGAGAAGTCAAGCCACCCCGTCTCGCGCGCGGTGCATTCCGCCGGGGTCGCCCCGCCGGACGATCCGCGCACCGCAAAGGACGCCGCGACGTCCGGCGCAAGCCGAAGCGTCGCCCCGGCGTATCCGCCGCCCCACCTTCCGGACGCAACGCTGCCGTGCGGCGGCGTGCGCCCGAGGGTGACGTCCGCAAGAGCCGTGAACCTGTGCCTCGCGGTGATCGAGTAGCCGCCGTCAGCCCCATGCGGGACGATCTCGACGTCCCTCGCCTCGGAGAGGACCGCGTCCCCGGAGCCGCGCGGCCCGTATTCGAGACGGAGCCGCACCCGGCACGCAGGCCCGTCCACGTCGACGTCCCGCCGCGTCACGCGGGTGCGCCCCTCCGGCTCGCGCCCCCTCCGCCCCGGATCGGCAGGCTCCCAGTAGTTCACTCCGTTCACGTACTTCCACGAGAACCAGTATCCAAGATGCCACACGTGGTCCGGCGGACGAAGGTCGGTCAGGATGCGCCCGGACGGCAGCGACAGCGGATGGAAGAACGGACGGCCCTCCGGCGTGTCTATCTCGAGGTTCCAGAGCAGGCGGTCTCCGCGCCACGCCGCGACGCCCGTCCCGGTGCGCTCCACCCTAAGCGCCGCCTGGCCCGCCACGCCGGCGCATCCGACAAGCCAGGCGCAACACGTCGCAGCCACCGCGCACTTTAGGGGAAGGCCCGCCATACGACTACAGGAACCACAATGTCGCCAGGCCCGCGACAAGGCAGTACGGGCCGAAGAGCCAGAACCAGCGCCCCTTGAGCGCCTTCAGCAGAAAGGCCAGCGAGGCGTATCCGACCGCAGAGGCCAGGACCGCGCCCCACAGGATCGCCGCCCACCCCACGCCGTCCTGCCCCGCAGCCTCGCCGCCGGCGATCTTGGCAAGCTCAAGAAGCACCCCGCCGAGGATGAGGGGCGTGCTCATCAGGAACGAGAACTCGGCGGCCTTCTCCGGATCGACGCCGCCGGCCCTGGCGGCGGCGAGCGTCATGCCGCTCCTCGACACGCCGGGCAGGAGGGCGAGCGCCTGCATCGCGCCCATCCACAGCGCGCACAAGAACGAGACCGCACTCCCGCCCCTCGGGATGAAGCGCGTGCCGGAGAGCACCGCCCCGGTGAACATCAGGAGGGCCCCCACCATCTTCGCGTCCTCGAAGAGGGCGTCTATCTTCTCCCGGAATACGAAGTACACGGCCACCGCGGGAAGCGCGGACGCCCCTATCTTCAGGATCAGCCTCCAGTCCCTCCCCGCGACGATCCCGACAATCGTCCTCCTGTAGAACAGCCCGACGGAGACGAGAGTCCCCGCGTGCAGGAACACGTCGAGCTGCATCCCCGCGTCCTTCACGCCGAGAAGATGCTGGGCTATCACGAGATGCCCGCTGGACGAGATCGGCAGGAACTCCGCGACCCCCTGGAGGAGAGCGAGCAGCGTAACGCTTGCAAAGTCACCCATCCGCGCCTACCCTCCCCTCGCCACGCTCTCCACGAGATCCGCGACCTTCGCCGCCGCGTCCGGCCGGCCGAGCGCGCCCATCCGCCTGGCCATCTCCTCGACCGACTGCCTGTTCTCCGCCTTGTGGAGGAGCCAGTTCGCGAGCGAGCGGGGCGAGAGCTCGTCCTGCCGACCCTCCGCGGCCGCCTGCGCCGCCACGAACGCCGCCGCGTTGAAGTGCTGGTGGTTGCGCAGCGCGGACGGCAGCGGGATCAGAAACGCCGGCTTGCCGGTGAGCGCGAGCTCGAAGCACGTGGACGCCCCGGCCCTCGCTATCACAACGTCCGCCGTCGCGAAGGCGCGCCCCATCTCGTGCTCGAACGCATTCACGCGGGCGGGGACGCCCGCCTCGGCGTACGCGCGCGCGACCTCGGCCTCGTCCTTCGCCCCCGTCTGATGGATCACGTAGAGGCCGCGCCCGCGCGAAGCCAGGCTGCGGCCAAGCATCACCAGCGCCCTGGAGGCGATCTCGTTCACCCGGTGGGCGCCCTGGCTCCCGCCGGTCACGAACACCCTGAACGCGCCTTCCGGCACGTCCTCGAACGGAGGCTGCCCGGCGATGTCGAGCCTCACCGGGAGGCCCGTGAGCACGGTTCGCCTGCCGGGGAAGCACCTGGCGGCGTCCGCGAAGCTGATCGCGACCGCCTTCGCGAAGTTCGACAGGAAGTCTATCGCCCGGCCGGGCACCGTGTTCGCCTCGTGCAGCACCACCGGCACCCTGCGCCTCGCCGCCGCGAAGACCGGCGGCAGGCTGGAGTAGGACCCCATCGCAAGGAGGGCGTCCGGACGCTCCCGCCCCATCTCGCGGAGGCAGCGCACGAACGCCCGCAGGTTGCGGAACGCGTTCCTGAGCGAGAGCGGCCTCGCCCCGGTGGAGAACACCGGCCCCGTCCAGCCCTTCAGGACGCTGCTCTCCACGTCGCGCCCGCTCATCCACACGGCGACGTCGTGCCCGCGCGAGGCGAGCTCCACGGCAACCGCCAGGCCGGGGAAGGAATGCCCCCCGGTGCCGCCGCATGCAACGACAAACTTCATGGCGCCTACGCCCCCACGCTACGAGACGACCGCCACCGGCTGCCCCTTCACGACCGCCGCGCCGTGCTGGACGAGGAACGTCACCCTGCCCGCCGCCGGCGACTTCACGGGATTGAACAGCTTCATCGCCTCGACGATGCACACAGGCGCGCCCGCATTCACGGAGGCGCCGTCCTCGGCGAGCTTCGGCTTGCCCGGGCCCTCGCTGCGGTAGAAGGTGCCGTTGAGAGGCGCCAGCACCTGCGTGCCGGCAGGGACGCCCGCGGCGGCTCCCGCCGGGGCGGCGGACGGAGACGCCGCCTTCGCTTCCGCCGGCGCGGCGGACGAGGCAAGCGCCTCCGCGTCCGCCGGTATCGGGTCGCGCCTCTCCGCCGGGGCGGCGCGCCACCTGAAGTAGCCCAGCGCGACCTCCGGGAAGAGACAGTACGAGAGGATGTCCTCCTCCGCCTTCACGAGCCCCGCCGGGATCTCCGCCGCCGAGGCCGCGAGCCCTGGCTTCAGGAGGTCCGCAGGGCGGCAGGTTATCGGCTTCACGTCGCCGCACAGCCTCTTCCTCAGCTTGGGGTCCATCGGGGCCGGGGTGCGCCCGTAGTACCCGGCGGCGTAGCGCCGGGTCTCGTCCGTGACCATGCCGTAGCGCTTCCCGCCGAGCACGTTGAGGACGGCCTGCACGCCGACGATCTGGGACGTGGGCGTGACGAGCGGCGGATAGCCCATGTCGGCGCGAGTGCGCGGGAGCTCCTCGAGCACCTCCGGGAGGCGGTCGAGGGCGCCCTGCTGGGCGAGCTGGCTGCGGAGGTTGGAGATCATGCCGCCGGGAATGGCGTGCACAAGCACCCCCGCGTCCACCGGCTCCACCTTCGCGCAGGACGCCGGCTGGCGCCTGGGCTTCAGCTTCTTGAAGTAGTCGTTGATCTCGGTGAGCGCGGCGCGGTCAAGCCCGGTGTCGAACCCCTCGGACTCGAGGATCGTCATCACCGACTCCGCCGGCGGCTGGGACGAGAAGGAGCTCATCGTCGAGATCGCGCAGTCCACGCACCCCGCCCCCGCCTCGACCGCGGCCATGTACATCGCGGCCGCCATGCCGCTCGTCATGTGCGAGTGCACCTGCACCGGCACGTCCGGGAGCGCCTTCACGAGCGCCGACACGAGCTCCCTCGCCGCTCCGGGCGTGAGGATGCCGGCCATGTCCTTGATGCAGAGGGAGTCGACGCCCATCGACGCCTGCTCCCTTGCGAGCTTCACGTAGCTGGCGACGGTGTGGACGGGCGAGGTGGTGTAGGAGATCGTGCCCTGCGCGTGGCCGCCGTACTTCTTCACGCTTCTGATCGCGGTCTCGAGGTTGCGCGGATCGTTCAGCGCGTCGAACACGCGGAAGATGTCCATGCCGTTCTCGCAGGCGAGCGCGACGAAGCGCTCTACGACGTCGTCCGGGTAGTGCCTGTATCCGAGGACGTTCTGCCCGCGGAGGAGCATCTGCAGAGGCGTGTTCGGGCACGCCTTCTTTATCCGGCGCAGGCGCTCCCACGGGTTCTCGCGGAGGAAGCGCATGCACACGTCGAAGGTCGCGCCGCCCCAGCACTCGAGCGAATAGTATCCGGCGCCGTCTATCTTCGAGGCGATCTCCAGGATGTCGTCGGTGCGCATGCGCGTGGCCCAAAGCGACTGGTGCGCGTCCCGCAGGGTGGTGTCAGTTATGCGAATTCTCGTCTTTTTTCTTGCCGCCATTGAGAAGACCTCTTGCGTGTTCCATGTTGCCTTTGTCGTGCGCGATTATACCACATTCCGCCGCCCGCCCGACCCGTGCGGGGCCGTGGCTCCGGCGACGCCCGCAGGCGGCGCGTCAGATGCGCTCCTCGGCGCCGCGGAAGTGCACGTTCAGCTCGTGCAGCGGGGCGAGCAGGCGCCCAAGCGGCATGCCGGCCGTGAGCCTGGCGAACGCGTTGACGTCCTTCGGAAAGCACTTGCCGCCGTAGCCGCACCTGCCGTCCGGGCCTGGCACGTACGTGTGGGTGTCGTTTATGTACCCGGAGAGCAGGCACCCGTCGTGGACCCTGGTCCAGTCCGCCCCCATCCTCTCGCAGTACTCCCTCAGCGCGTTGAAGTACGTCACCTTGTACGCCCCGAACACGTTGTGCGCGTACTTCGTGACCTCCGCCTCAAGCGGCGTCATGGTGACGAACCTCTTCCCCCTGAACACGCGGGCGAGCAGCTCCTCCGCCCCCGTGAACACCAGGGTCTGCCGCCGGAAGTCCTCGATGTGCGTGCGCTCCGACAGGAACTCCGGCATGTAGCACACCTGATGCCCCGTCTCCCGCGAGAGCCTCTCGCTCGTCCCCGGCAGGATCGTGGTGCGCACGAAGACCGGGACCTTCGGAAGATCCGAGATGAGCCGCCTCATGAGCGAGAGATCCTGGGTGCCGTCGTCCTCCGTTGGCACGTGGATCTGGAGGAACGCGACGTCTATCTCCGAGAGGTCGTCGTTCATTCCCTTCGGAGGGTCGCTCACGAGCACCTCCACGTCGGGGTTGTTCTCGTCGAGCCACGCCTTCAGCGCCCCTCCCACGAAGCCGCAGCCCACTATGCCGACCTTTATCCTCTCGTTGCCGTCCATGTCCCCTTCCCCCTTCCGACAAACCCGGTCTCCACCCGGAGCCCCCTGGCCATCGCCGCCGCAAGCGCCCTCACTCCGAACGTCTCCGTCTCGTAGTGCCCGGCGCACACCATCTCCACGCCGCAGTTCTCGGCCGCGACCACCTCGCCCCAGGAGGCCTCGCCCGTCACGAACAGGCCGCAGCCGAGCCTGGCGGCCTCCTCGGCGAACTCGCCGCCGCCGCCGCTGCAGACCCCCACCATGACGCCCTGCGGGTTGCGCCCGACCACGCCGACCGCGCAGCCGCGCCACGAGAACGCCGGCTCAATCCCCTTCAGGCCGAGAAAGCGGGCGAGAAGGCGGCTGTTGCCGTACTTCGCGCTCGCGTCAAGCGGAAGATGGTACGCCGCGACCGAGACCCCGCCCTCGAACGCCGCCCGCACCACGCGGCCGACCCCGCCCTCTATCCTGCGGATGCCGCCGCCCCACGATATCCCGTGGTGGACGACGAGCAGCTGCGCGCCCCGGCGCGCCGCCTCGCGCACGGACCCGAGCGAGGCGTCCACCGCGAACGCAACGCGAACGGCCTCGCCGGATGCCTCCACCTGGAGCCCGTTGTTGGACACGTCGTCGAACCGCCCCGCGTCAAGCTCCCGGTCGAGCCAGCCAAGAATCTGCTTCAGTTCCATAAAGCGCCGCCGATTATACCACACGCCCGCGCGCCGGAGCCGGGCCGTCAGCGGGCGGGCGGGAACGTCCCGAGCGCGACCTCCTCCACGTAGGCCGCGAACGCGCGCCTCGCCTCGTCCGCCAGGTTCGCGTACCTCTTGGCGAACGACGGCGCCTGCCCGCCGGTGAGGCCGAGCAGGTCGTGCATCACGAGCCACTGGGCATCGCACACCGGGCCCGCGCCTATCCCGACGGTCGGGACCGACAGGGCCGCCGTCACCTCGGCGGCGAGCTCCGCCGGCACGCACTCAAGCGTGACCGCGAACGCGCCCGCCGCCTCCACCGCCCTGGCGTCTTCCATCACCTTCTCCGCGCCCTCGCGCGTCTTGCCCTGCCTCCTGAACCCGCCGTATTCGTTCACGCGCTGCGGCATCATGCCCACATGGGCGAGCACCGGGATCCCGGCGTCCGTCATCCTGCGGATGAGCCCGCACACGGAGGCCCCGCCCTCAAGCTTCACCGCGTCCGCGCCGGCCTTGAGGCAGGCGACTGCGTTGGCCATCGCGAGGTCGTCCCCGCACTGGTAGGAGCCGAAGGGCATGTCCGCCACGACAAGCGCGTCCCTGACGGCCCTCGCCACCGCGGCGGTCGCCGACAGCGTCTCCTCCATCTTGACCGGCAGCGTGGTGCCGTATCCGAGCATCGTCATGCCCATGGAATCCCCGACAAGCAGGCATGGCACGCCCGCTTCGTCCGCAATCCGCGCGAAGCACGCGTCATATGCGGTGCAGCACCCGAGCCGATGCTTGCCCTTGGCGGCCCTGAAGGCCGCAACAGTCCACTTTTTCATAAGGCGAGAAGTATACCACAAGAAATCCTGCCCGCAGACGCCCTACCCCTCGAACCTGGCCAGCAGCAGGCAGAGGACGAGGTTCGTCGCGTTGAACAGGAAGTGACAGAGCATCGGGGAGCGGATCGTGCCGGACTTCCAGTAGAGCCAGGCCCACGCGACGCCGAGAAACCACAGGGGGGCGAACGTGGCCGCATGGAAGTGCACCGCCGCGAAGACCGCCCCGGACGCGAGCGCGGAGAAGAGCGGGAACGTCCCTCCGCCATCCCGCCCCAGACGCCGACGGATCCACCGGGACGCCCAGCGCATGAGGTTGAAGAGACCCATCCTGAACACGAGCTCCTCGATGACCGGCGCCACGAGCAGCGCCCACGCCGCGAACTTCGCCTTCACCGCCCAGGAAACGCCCGGATTGGTGAACAGAAGCACAAGATCCTGCGGCGGCGGATCGTACCCGAGGAGCAGCGCGACCTGCTCGGACGCCCAGGCAAGCCCCATCGCCGCCAGCAGGATCGGCGGAAACCACCTGAGCGCCGTCCTCACCCTTCGGACTTCGCCTCGTTCGTGCCGCGGACCTTGAGGTGCAGCTCGCGGAGCTGCTGCTCCGTGACGTAGTTCGGCGCGTTCATCATGAGGTCCT
>CAVERN010000067.1:0-9208 GCA_963618095.1 bacterium
GACGGACATCGTCTCCCGCTCTCCCTCGCTTGAGGTCGCCGGCCTCACGCTGGCGGACGGCGCGCGGATCGTCCCCGCCGCCGGATCGGCCCCGCTGCACACGGTTCGCGGCGGCGTGCACGTCCTCGGGGAGACGTCGTTCGTCGGTCCGCTGGACGAGGACGGAAAGACCAGGCACGACTTCGCGGTGGACGCCGCGCTCTCCGGCGACGAGGACGCCGTGGCCACGTTCGGCTCCGAGGCCGACCCCGGCCGCATCGACCTCCCCTGGAACGTCTCTGGCAGCGGCTACAGGGGAAGGCTCCGCTTCACCAAGCCCTGTGCGCACAGCTGGTACAGCGGCTCGCTCTGGGTCGTGCTGGGGGAGGACGCTGACAGATACGCCTTCGGCGGAGACCTCGACGCGCTCACGTACGACGCCGTGAAGATGGACAACTACTCCATCGTCGCCGCGGGGCGGACGATGACCCTGGGCGCGAGGAACCGCGCGTTCTACTGCAGGGGCTCCGGCGGATTCTCGGCCGCGGACGGCACGGTGCTGACGCTCGACTCGCCTCTCGCGATGGACGGGCAGGTCTTCAAGGTCGGGGCCGGGACGCTGAAGCTGAACGGTCCGCTGCTGTTCTACAACGGATCTCCAGGCGCGTGCTCGCCCGGCAGGAACAACAAGCTCCAGGTCCGGGCGGGGTACATAATGCCGCCGGACGTCCACACGAACGGCTACGTGCAGGCGAACGTGAGGTTCCTGGAGGGGACGGGAATAGCCGTCGCCCCGGGGAGCCCGAATCCGTACGGCGTGTACGCGACGACGACGAACGCCTTCTCCCAGATTGGGTCGAGCGTGAATGTGAGGCTCGAGGCCTCCGCCGCGGACCTCGCCGGCATGACGAGGATCGTCACGCCCGTCTGCACGCTCACGAACAGCCACGACGCGCTGACGTTCAAGTTGGTCAGGTCGCCGGCGGCGCGCGGCTGGAGGGGCGAGCTCGTGAGGGAGGAGCTCTCCGATCTCGGCCTCGTGCGCTACTCCGTGACGTGGCGGAGGCATGGTCTCGAAATCATAGTGAGGTAGGGCATGGAAGGCGAAGGAAGGTTCATTCACGGTCTGCTGCTGCATCTCGGGTACAGGATGTGGAGCGACCATCCGGAGGACAACCCGGACTGCCTGCGGTTCGACGAGTCCGTGTATCGCCTGGTCACGGACCGGATGGCCGCGATCGGCATGAACATGGTCGTGATCGACATCGGCGAGGCGCTGGCCTACCCGAGCCACCCCGAGCTCGCGGTGAAGGGGGCCTGGTCGCCGGAGCGGCTGCGGAGGGAGGTCGAGCGTCTCCGCGGGATGGGCATAGAGCCGATCCCGAAGCTGAACTTCTCCGCGTGCCACGACCACTGGCTCGGCGAGTACTCGCGGATGCTGTCCACGCCGGAGTACTACCGCGTCTGCGCGGACGTGATCCGCGACGTGGCGGACGTCTTCGGCGCCTTCCGCTTCTTCCACATCGGCTACGACGAGGAGGCGATACGCGAGCAGCCCAGGCAGCTCTACGCGGCGGCCCGGCAGGGCGAGCTCTGGTGGCACGACCTCGAGTGGCTCTTCGACAGGGTCGGCGAGACGGGGGCGCGCCCGTGGATGTGGGCGGACTCGTTCTGGCACCACCCGGAGGAGTTCGCCAGGCGCGTTCCCAGGAGCGTGCTGCTCTCCAACTGGTACTACGGGCGCACGTTCGCGGAGGAGGGGCCGTTCGAGCGCGGCTACGAGAAGGTGCGCCTCCTGGCGTACGGGAGGCTCGACGGCCTCGGCTACGAGCAGGTGCCGTGCGCGACGAACTGGGTGCCGAACTACTACGGCACGCCGCGCAACCTCGTGAACTATCCGCTGACCGTGGGCCACTGCCGCCGCGCGCTCTCGCCGTCGCTCCTCAAGGGGTTCCTGATGGCGCCGTGGACCAGCACGCAGGAGAAGAACCGCGGCACCCTCATGGAGGCGCTCGACCTGGTGCAGGGTAGTTGGTAGTGGGTAGTGGGCAGGGGGCGGAGGTGGCATAATGCGGCACATGGAAAAAGACTGTCTCGTCCTGCGGAACGTCGTTCTCGCCATTGCGCTCCTCGCGTGCTGCCTCGCGCTCGCCGCGTGCAGCGCCCTCCCGCCGTCGTCGCGCCCGCTCGTCGTGGGGATAGCGGACATCTGCCCCGAGGGCCTGCCGGAGAGGCTGGAGTCCACCACGGTGCGCCTGCGCTACGCGCGCGCCGTCTACGCCTCCGGGAACGTGCCGTTCGCCGTGCCGGTCACGACGAACCGGGCGGAGGTCGCGCGCGCGCTGGACTGCCTTGACGTGCTCGTGCTGAGCGGCGGGGAGGACGTGGACCCCGCGCTCTACGGGGCGCCGCGCAGCGCGAAGTGCGGCAGTCCCAACCGGCTGCGGGACGCCTGGGAGCGTATGCTCCTCGACGAGGCGGTGAGGCGGCGCATGCCGGTGGTTGGCACGTGCCGCGGGATGCAGATCGCCAACGTCTACTTCGGCGGCACCCTCTACCAGGACCTGCCGAGCGAGCGTCCGGGCGCCATCGCGCACAACTCGAGCTCGCCGCACCCCGTCTCGATAGAGCCGGACTCGCGGCTCGGCGCCATCCTGGCGGCGACGAACGTCGCGGTGAACACGTACCACCACCAGGCGGTGAAGGACGTTGCTCCGGGGTTCCGGGTGGTCGCGCGCTCGCCGGACGGGGTGATCGAGGCGATGGAGTCCGAGACGCTTCCGGTCGCGCTCGTGCAGTTCCACCCGGAGGCCATGGCCGTCCACCAGGGCGACAGGCGGATGCTGCGGCTCTTCGAGCGGATACTCTCCTGGGCCGGGAGCCGCTGAGCGCGCGCCCGGCGGGGGGCGGGGCGGCTCCGCGCGCGCTGGCCGGGCCGCCAGCTTTTTCTGCCGCCAATTTTTCCGCGCAGGACCTGCGCCGATTGTGATACAATACTCCGCCATGAACAACAATAAAGCCTCGTCGTTCCGGTGGGTGATCTGCGCGATGCTCTTCGCCGCCACAACCGTAAACTACCTTGACCGCCAGGTCCTCTCCCTCACGTGGAAGGACTTCATCGCGCCGGAGTTCCACTGGTCGGACAACGACTACGGCACCATCACGGCGGTGTTCTCGATCATCTACGCGCTCTGCAACCTCTTCGCCGGCAAGTTCATCGACCGCCTCGGCACGAAGAAGGGGTATCTCTGGGCGATCTTCATCTGGTCGCTCGGCGCGTGCCTGCACGCGCTGTGCGGAGTGGGCACGGAGGCGCTGAAGGCGGCGGGGCTCGTCGCCATGATGGGCATCACCGTGTCCGTGTGGCTCTTCCTCGCCTGCCGGGCGGTGCTCGCCCTCGGCGAGGCCGGGAACTTCCCGGCGGCGATCAAGGTGACGGCGGAGTACTTCCCGAAGAAGGACCGGGCGTTCGCGACCTCGATCTTCAACTCGGGCTCCTCCGTGGGGGCGCTGGCGGCGCCGCTCACGATTCCGCTCATCGCGAAGTTCTTCGGCTGGGAGCTCGCGTTCATCATCATCGGCGCCCTGGGCTTCGTGTGGATGGGCTTCTGGATGCTCTACTACAGCAAGCCGGAGGCGAGCCGCCACGTGAACGCCGGCGAGCTCGAGTACATAAACCAGGACGCCGCGGCCGAGGCCCCGGCCGCGCCCGCCGCGGAGCCGAAGGCCGAGAAGTCCATATCCTACCTCAAGGCCTTCTCGCTCAGGCAGACCTGGGCGCTGGTGCTTGGGCGGTTCCTCACGGACGGCGTGTGGTGGTTCTTCCTCTTCTGGACGCCCGGGTACCTCTCCGACCAGTTCGGCTACAAGAGCTCCTCCGGCATGGGCATGGCGCTCATATTCGTGCTGTACGCGATCGTGACGTTCGTGTCGATCTACCTCTGCAAGCTGCCCACGTACATGGTCGACAGGCGCGGGATGAACGCCTACGAGGGGCGCATGGTGGCGATGTTCGTATTCGCGTGCTTCCCGCTCCTGGCGCTCGGGGCGCAGCCGCTCGGCGCGGTCTCCGCGTGGTTCCCGGCGGTGCTGATCGGCCTGGCCTGCGCGGGGCACCAGGCGTGGAGCGCGAACGTCTACTCCGTGGTGGGCGACATGTTCCCGAAGTCCACGATCGGCACGCTCACCGGCATCGCGCAGTTCGCGGCCGGGTGCGGCAGCTTCATGGTGAACAAGTGCGCGGGAGCGCTCTTCACGTACGCCTCCGGCACGACGCTCGTCGACGGCAGGGAGGTTGAGATGACGAAGGACCTCCTGGCCGCCGGGGCGTCGTACGCCCGTCCGGCGATGGAGTTCCTCGGCTACTCGGGCAAGCCCGCCGGCTACTGCATCGTGTTCGGCTACTGCGCCGTCGCGTACATAGTCGGGTGGCTGTGCATGAAGACGCTCGTGCCCAGGTACAGGCCCGTCGAGCTGTAGGGGCGCGGGGAGTCATCGCGATGAGGGAGGTGTTCGCGTACGTGATCGGGCTCGGGGCGTCGGTGATGATGCCCGTGATCTTCACCGCGCTCGGCGTCTGCATCGGCATCAGGTTCACGCGGGCGCTGAAGTCCGGCCTGCTCGTCGGCGTGGGGTTCGTGGGCCTCGGGGTGGTGACCGCGCTGCTCACGAGCAACCTCGGCCCGGCGCTGAAGGGGATGGTCGAGATATACGGCCTGAAGCTCGAGTTCTTCGACCTCGGGTGGCCGGCCGCCGCGGCGGTCGCGTACTCCACGGCGGTGGGGGCGTTCATAATCCCCGTGTGCCTCGGGGTGAACCTCGCGCTCCTGCTCGTCGGCGCGACGCGCACGGTGAACATCGACCTCTGGAACTACTGGCACTTCGCCTTCCTCGGCGGCATGGTGTTCTTCGTGACCGGGTCGCTCGGCTGGGCGTTCTACGCGGCGATCATGCTCTACGTGGTGACGCTGATGCTCGCGGACTTCACCGCGAAGGGCTTCCAGCGGTACTACAGGGACATGGACGGCATCTCGATCCCGCAGCCGTTCTGCCAGAGCTTCACGCCGTTCGCGGCCGCGATCGGGTGGCTGCTCGACCGCATCCCCGGCTTCGACCGCCTGAACGTGGACGCCGAGGGGCTCAAGCGCAGGTTCGGCATCCTCGGCGAGCCGCTCTTCCTCGGCGTCGTCATCGGCTGCGCGATCGGGTGCCTGCAGTGCCGCTCCCTCGGCGAGATGGCGGACCGCGTCCCGAAGATCCTCGCCCTCGGCGTCACGATGGGGGCGGTGATGGAGCTGATCCCGCGCATAACCGCGCTCTTCATCGAGGGGCTCAAGCCGATCTCCGAGGCGGTGCAGGCGAGGCTCTCCGGCCGCCTCGGCAAGGGCGGCGCGTCCTTCAACATCGGCATGAGCCCCGCGCTCGTGATCGGCCACCCGACCACGCTCGTGGTGTCGATCCTGCTGATCCCGGTGGTGCTGTTCCTCTCCGTCGTCCTGCCGGGGAACAAGTTCCTGCCGCTCGCGTCGCTCGCCGGGATGTTCTACCTCTTCCCGTGCGTGCTGCCGATAACGAAGGGCAACGTGCTCAAGACGTTCATCGTGGGGCTTGTCGCGCTGGTCGCGGGGCTCTACTTCGTGACGGACCTCACCCCCGCGTTCTCGAAGGCGGTGGCGGAGGCGGCGAAGACGAACCCCGGCATCGCGGTGCCGGACGGCTTCGAGGGCGGCGCCGCGCTCGACTTCGCGAGCGCGCTGCTCTGCTGGGCGATCTACCATCTGACCGTCTCCCTCAGGTGGGTGGGGGCCGGCGCGCTGGCGGTCGCGGCCGTCGCGATGACGGCAGTCAATGTGGTCAGGATACGAAAGGAGTCAGGGAAGTGAAAAGGATGGCAGTCATGGCAATCTCGTCCGCAGCCGCGCTCGTCGCCGGGGCGACCACGGTCAACTACACCGTGCAGACCGCGCGGCACTACGACGACGTGAAGGGGTACGACACCGCGAAGCTCCGCAGCTCGTTCCTGATGGAGAAGGTGTTCGTGGCGGACGAGATCAACGTCACGTACTCCATGTACGACCGCATGGTCTACGGCGGCGTGTTCCCCGTCTCGAAGGAGCTCGCGCTCGAGCCGTTCCTGGAGCTGAAGGCGGAGCATTTCCTCGACCGCCGCGAGCTCGGCGTGGTGAACATCGGCGGGGACGGCGTGGTCACCGTGGACGGGCGCGAGTACGCCATGAAGTTCAAGGAGGCGCTCTACGTGGGGCTCGGAAAGAAGGAGGTGAAGTTCCGCTCCGCGGACGCCTCGAGGCCCGCGAAGTTCTACATCAACTCCGCCCCGGCGCACAGGGAGTACGTGACGCAGCTCGTCACCACGGACAGGGCCGCGTACGAGAGGGAGCCCGGCAGGTATGCGCTGGCGAACTCGTTCCCCGCCGGGAGGATGGAGGACTCGAACGACCGCGTGATCAACCAGCTCCTCGTGCAGACGGTGCTCGGGCGCGTCCCGAACGGCGGCGTGAACCAGCTGCAGATGGGCCTCACGGAGCTCAAGCCCGGAAGCGTTTGGAACACGATGCCGTGCCACACCCACAACCGCCGCATGGAGGTGTACCTCTACTTCAACGTGAAGGAGGGCAACGCGGTATGCCACCTCATGGGCCGCCCGCAGGAGGAGCGCCTCGTGTGGATGCACAACGAGCAGGCGATCACCTCGCCCGAATGGTCGATACACGCCGCCGCCGGCACCTCCAACTACACGTTCATCTGGGGCATGGCCGGGGAGAACCTCGACTACGGCGACATGGACAAGGTCTCCTACCTCGAGATGCGCTGAATGGCGAGGGTGATCGCGATAGACGGCCCGAGCGGGGCCGGGAAGAGCTCGGTCTCGCGCCTGGTCGGGGAGCGGCTCGGGTTCCTGCACGTGGACTCCGGGGCTCTGTACAGGATAATGACCTGGCAGTGCGTCGAGGCCGGGGTGGACACCTCCGTCCCCGAGCGCGTGGCCGAGGCCGCCGGGCGCATCGCCGTCGAGTGCGCGCCCGAGGGCGGCCGCGTGCGCTTCTCCGTGCGCGGGGAGGACCCCGGTGACCGCATCCGCACGCCGGAGGTCAACGCCCACGCCTCCGAGGTCTCGGCGGTGAAGGCAGTGCGCGACAGGATCACCGCGACCCTCCGCTCGCTCGTCTCCTTCGGCGACCTCGTCGTGGAGGGCCGCGACATCACCACGGCGGTGTTCCCGGACACCCCCGCGCGCTACTACCTCACCGCGTCCGCGGACGCGCGCGCCGCGCGGCGGCAGCGCGAGGAGGTGGAGAAGGGCATCGCCTCGCAGACGGCCGAGGCCGTCAAGGCGTCCCTCCTCGCCCGCGACAGGATGGACTCCTCTCGCAGGTACGCTCCGCTGCGCAAGGCGGACGGCGCGGTGGAGATCGACTCCACCGACCTCACCCTCGAGCAGGTCGTGGACGCGGTCCTCTCCTCTCTCCCGCGGGAATGGCGCGCCGCGCCGGGGCGGACGGATGGTTGACGTGCCCGAGATACGGTACGAGAGGGAGGACTACGCCGACATCCTCAAGGAGGACGTCCGCTTCGACACGCGGGCGTACGACTTCGTGATGGAGGCGATCCACGTCGCCAGCGAGGACGCGCAGGGGCATGTGTCCGGGCACGAGCTGCTGGACTACTTCCGCGACCTGGCGCTCGACGCCTTCGGCCCGCTCGCGTACACCACGCTTGGCGAGTGGGGCGTGCACAGCTGCGAGGACGTGGGGGCGATAGTGTTCAACCTCTACAACTCCAGGCGGATCGGCAAGACCGACTCCGACTCGCCCGAGGACTTCGTCGGCGGCTTCAGCTTCAAGAGCGAGTTCCTCGACCCCTACGAGTCGTAGCGGGGCTTCTGCGATGGCTGGCGAGCGGCTCAGGGCCTGGGGATATCGGGGAGACGACCCGGACGGCGTCGCCCGGGTCACGAGCGCCCACGGCGACTACTTCCACGTGGTGTGCGGAGAGATGGAGGAGGGCGAGGCGATCGCCCGCACGAAGGCCTCCGCCTTCCGCGACGCCCCGCCGCCGGTGACGGGCGACTTCGTTCGCCTGGACTACAACCCCCGCGGGGAGAGCCGGATAACCGGGGTGCTGCCGCGCATGTCCTCGCTCGAGCGGCTGGACCCGTCATCCTCCGGCTTCCGGGCCCAGACGCTCGCCGTGAACTTCGACACCCTCTTCTTCGCGATGGCGCTGAACGGCAACGCGTCCGCCGCCCGCCTGGAGCGGATGCTTGCGCTCGCCAGGCGGTCCGGCTGCGTCGACCGCGTGACGCTCCTGCTCACGAAGCGCGACGCCGCCGCGCCCGGGGGGCCGAGGGCGGCGGACTTCGCGGGGTGCGGCGTGCCGGTGGTCGAGGTCTCCTCGCTGACCGGCGAGGGGATGGACGAGGTGCGCAGGCACGCGCAGCCCGGACGGACGGTGGCGGTCGTCGGCTCGTCCGGCGTGGGGAAGTCCACGCTCGTGAACGCGCTCGCCGGAGAGGAGTGGATGGCGACCGGGGAGATCCAGGAGTGGAGCGGGAAGGGGCGGCACACCACGACCTCCCGCGAGCTCGTGATGCTCCCGTGCGGCGCGATGGCGCTTGACACCCCCGGCCTGCGCGAGCTCGGGCTGCCGGGCGTGGACGGCTTCGACCTCAGGGGCCGCGTCGGCGGCACGCACAGGTACAGGCGGAAGTGAGCGGCCCGCGCGGCGCGGGCCCGCGTCCGAGGCCGATTATGGTATACTTTGCGTCTGATTTCAAGGAAAGGGAGCGAAGGACATGAGGAAAGCGACGAAGATGCGGAATGCGATGGCGGCGGCTCTCGCGCTCTGCGCGGCGGCGACGGCGGGCGCCAGGACGTTCGAATTGACCGCGTGGCGCGGGGAGACTGTCGCGGCGCAGGTGCCGGACTTCTGCGAGCTCGGGCGCGAGATGCCCGGCCTGGCGATGCGCCAGGGCGTTATGAAGTCCGTGAAGTACGCCCCGCAGCCCGGCAGCGTCCAGCGCCTCGAGGCCTACGACCGCGTCGTCTGGAACGGCCGCGGGGACGGCCCCCGCGTCGTCGAGGTCTCGGTGCCGGCGGACGCGAAGCCGGGCGCGTACGACTGCGGCATGATGCGCGTCAAGGTCCTCGACCGCGCGCTGCCGCCGGCGAAGGAGTGGAAGTTCTACCTCGACCTCTGGCAGCATCCGTGG
>CAVERN010000068.1:0-9043 GCA_963618095.1 bacterium
GCTCGGGGCCGACGACGATCACGGAACGTCCGGAGTAGTCGACGCGCTTGCCGAGCAGGTTCTGGCGGAAGCGGCCCGTCTTGCCCTTCAGGATCTCGGAGAGCGACTTGAGCGGCCGGTTGCCCGGGCCCACCACGGGGCGGCCGTGGCGGCCGTTGTCGAACACCGCGTCCACCGCCTCCTGCAGCATGCGCTTCTCGTTGCGTATGATCACGTCCGGCGTCTTGAGCGCGAGGAGGTTCTTCAGGCGGTTGTTGCGGTTGATCACGCGGCGGTAGAGGTCGTTCAGGTCGCTCGTCGCGAAGCGGCCGCCCTCGAGCGGCACGAGCGGGCGGAGCTCCGGCGGGATCACCGGCAGCACGTCGAGGACCATCCACTCGGGCTTGCCGCCGGAGCTGCGGAAGCCCTCCACGACCTTCATCCGGTTCGCGATCTTCTTGCGGTTCTGCTTGGAGCGCGTGTTCTCCATCTGCTCCTCGAGCGCGGCCATGAGCTTGTCGAGGTCGAGCTTGCGGAGCATCTTGCGGATCGCCTCCGCGCCCATCTCGGCGCGGAACGCGTCGCCGTACTTCGCCTCGGCGTCGGCCTTCTCCTGGTCGGACATCGTCTGCCCTTCCTTGAGCGGCGTCTCGCCGGGCTCGATGACCATCCAGTCCTGGTAGTAGAGCACCCTCTCGAGGGCGGAGGCCGTCATGTCGAGGAGCAGGCCTATGCGGCTCGGGTTGCACTTGAAGAACCAGATGTGCGAGCACGGCACCGCCAGCTCAATGTGGCCCATGCGCTGGCGGCGCACCGAGGCGAGCGTGACCTCCACGCCGCAGCGGTCGCAGACCATGCCCTTGTTCTTGATGCGCTTGTACTTGCCGCAGGCGCACTCCCAGTCCTTCGTCGGCCCGAAGATCTTCTCGCAGAAGAGGCCGTCCTTCTCCGGGCGGTACGTGCGGTAGTTGATCGTCTCGGGGTTCCTCACCTCGCCGTGCGACCAGGAGCGGATGGTCTCAGGCGAGGCGAGCTGCACCTTGACCGCGTCGTAGTGGACGGACGCGGAATACTGGCCGCCAAAAATGTCAACCGAGTTGTAGGATTTCATTCTTCAGTTCTCCTTGCAGAAGGTTTGTTGTTCAGACGCCGAGAAGGTCCGTGACGTCGGTCACGTCCTTCGCGTCCACCACCTGGCGCGCCGCCGGGGCGAACTTGTCGGCGTCGCCGCCAAGCAGCTGCATGTCGAGGCAGAGGCCGCGCAGCTCGTGGATGAGCACCGAGAAGGACTCCGGCATGCCGGAGTCGAGCACGTTGTTGCCCTTCACGATGGACTCGTAGATGCGGGTGCGGCCCTGCACGTCGTCGGACTTCACGGTGAGCAGCTCCTGGAGCGCGTAGCTCACGCCATACGCCTCGAGCGCCCACACCTCCATCTCGCCCATGCGCTGGCCGCCCATCTGCGCCTTGCCGCCGAGCGGCTGCTGCGTGACGAGCGAGTAGGGCCCGATGGACCGGGCGTGGATCTTGTCCGTGACGAGGTGGTGCAGCTTCAGCATGTAGATCACGCCGACCACGACGCGCTGGGCGAACGGCTCGCCCGTGAGGCCGTCGTAGAGCACGGTCTTGCCGTCGGTGTTGATCCAGGCGAGCTCGCCCTCGTCCTTCTCCTGCTGCTCGCGCGCCCTGCGCAGGCACTCGTCGATCTCGCTCTCCTGCACGCCGTCGAAGCACGGCGTCGCGGCGTGGAAGCCGAGGAGCTTGCAGGCGAGGCCGAGGTACGTCTCGAAGAGCTGCCCGAGGTTCATTCGGGAAGGCACGCCGAGCGGGTTCAGCACGATGTCCACGGGCGTGCCGTCCGGCAGGAACGGCATGTCGCAGCTCGGCAGGATGCGCGAGATGCAGCCCTTGTTTCCGTGGCGGCCCGCCATCTTGTCGCCGACGGAGAGGTTCTTCTTGTCGACGAGGTACACGCGCACCTGCTTGATCACGGAGCCGTCGTCGGGGATGTCCCCGAAGTCGTCGCCCACGCCCACGGCGGCGTCCTCGATCGCCGCGAACTTGTCGCGGAACCTGGAGAACACCTCCTCGAACTTGTCGGCGTCCTCGCCGTCCGCGACATGGTAGTGGTTGCGCGCCTTCGCGAGCTTGCCGAGCGCCGCCTTCGTGACCTTCTTGCCGGCGGGCACGATCACGTCCTGCGTGTCGGAGTCGGTCACGTCCACCTCGAGCTTCCCGTTGAGGAACGCGTCGCACAGGGCGGAGGCCAGCTCGGCCTCCAGCTTCTTCACCTTCTCGGCGCGCTTGCGCTCGGCGTCGCGCACGGCCTTCTTGGACGGCTTGCGGTCGGCGCCCTCGGCCTGGTCCGCCGTGGTGACCTTCACGGCCATCACCACGCCGGTCGTCCCCGGCGGGACGGTGAGGGAGGTGTCGCGCACGTCCGCCGCCTTCTCGCCGAATATGGCGCGCAGGAGGCGCTCCTCCGGCGAGAGCTCCGTCTCGCCCTTTGGCGTAACCTTGCCGACCAGAATGTCGCCAGGCTTCACCTCGGCGCCAACGCGCACGATGCCGTCGGGCCCGAGGTTCTTGAGGGCCTCCTCGCCGACGTTCGGGATGTCGCGGGTGATCTCCTCGGCGCCGAGCTTCGTGTCGCGCGCGCCGCACTCGAACGGGATGATGTGGAGCGACGTGAGCACGTCCTCGCGCACCAGGCGCTCGTTGACGAGGATCGCGTCCTCGAAGTTGTAGCCGCGCCAGCTCATGAACGCCACGAGCAGGTTCTTGCCGAGCGCGAGCTCGCCCTGGTCGGTGGCGGGGCCGTCCGCCAGGCAGTCGCCCGGGGCGACCTTCTGCCCGCGCCTGACGATCGGCTTCTGGTTGAAGCACGTGCCGGCGTTGCAGCGGCGGTACTTCTGCAGCGTGTAGCGGCGCACGCCCTTCTTCGCCTCCTTGGCGAAGTCGTACTTCAGCGGGTCCTTCGGGTTCGCCTCCACCCCGGCCGGCAGGCTCCCGTCGGCGGTGACGAGGATCGTGCAGGCGTCCACGTACGCCACGACGCCCGGCTCCTCGGCGCAGACGATCACGCGGCTGTCCTTGGCGGCCACGCCCTCGAGGCCCGTGCCCACGTACGGACGCTCGCTCTGCATGAGCGGCACGCCCTGGCGCATCATGTTCGCGCCCATGAGCGCGCGGTTGGCGTCGTCGTGCTCGAGGAACGGGATGAGCCCGGCGGCGATGGATATGACCTGCATCGGGGCGACGTCCATGTACTGGACCTCCTTCGCCGGCCTGTCGCAGAACTCCGTCTTCCAGCGGCACGTCACCTTCTCCTCGGCGAAGGTGCCGTCGGCGTTCAGCGGCACGTTCGCCTGCGCGATCACGTACTGCTCCTCGACGTCCGCGGGGAGATACTCCACCGTGTCGGTCACCCTGCCGTCGCGCACCACGCGGTACGGCGTCTCGATGAAGCCGAAGCGGTTGATCTTCGCGTAGAGGCCGAGGGACGAGATGAGGCCGATGTTCGGGCCTTCGGGCGTCTCGATCGGGCAGATGCGGCCGTAGTGCGACGGATGGACGTCTCGCACCTCGAAGCCCGCGCGCTCGCGGGAGAGGCCGCCGGGGCCGAGGGCCGAGAGGCGACGCTTGTGCGCAAGGGCCGAGAGCGGGTTCGTCTGGTCCATGAACTGCGAGAGCTGGCTGCGCGCGAAGAAGTCCTGCACGACGGAGGAGAACGTCTTCGAGTTGATGAGGCGCTGCGGCGTGAGCGGGCCCGAGACCGCGGGGTCGTGGACGGTCATGCGCTCAAGGGCGAGGCGCTTCGTGCGCGCCAGGCCCACGCGGCACTGGTTCTCGATCAGCTCGCCGGTCGTGCGGATGCGGCGGTTGCCGAGATGGTCGATGTCGTCAAGCGGCTCCTTGCCCATGAATATCCTGAGCAGCAGGCGGATCGCCTCGATCACGTCGATGCCGCTGTTGTGGAGCGTGCGCAGCTCCTCGGGCACCTTGCCCGAAAGCCCGAGCTTCTTGTTGATCTTGTGGCGGCCGACGTAGCCGAGGTCGTACTGGCCAAGCTCGAAGAAGAGCCTCTTGATGAGCGACTTGGCGTTCGTGGTGGTCGGCGGATCTCCGGGGCGGATGCGGCGGTATATCTCCTTGAGGGCGTCCTCCTCGTTGCGGATGCCCGCCTTGGCGTCCTCGCGAAGGGTCTTCACGAGCGTGCCGTTGTCGACGGACACGTCCACGACCTCGACGCTTCCGATGCCGGCGGCCGCGATCTGCTCGAGCAGCGCCGGGGTGACCGGGTCGTACCTGCGGGCGAGCACCGCCTTGGACTCGGTGTCCACGAGGTCCGCCTTCATCAGCAGGCCGTGGACGTCGGCCTCGGAGAGCCTGGCTCCCGTGTCAAGCGTCTTGAACCTGTAGAAGAGGCGCAGGATCTCCTCGTCGGTCCCGTACCCGAACGCGCGCAGGAGCGTGGTCGCGTAGAACTTCCGGCGGCGGCGGCGCTGATCCATGAAGCACCACATCACGTCGTTGGTGTCGAACATGATCTCGATCCAGTTGCCGCGGTCGGGGATGATGCGCATCGAGAGGAGAGGCTGCCCGTTCGCGTGGACCGTGCGCTCGGTGGAGATGCCCGGGGAGCGGTGCAGCTGCGAGACGATCACGCGCTCGGCCCCGTTCACCACGAAGGCCCCGTCGCTCGTCATCACCGGCAGGTCGCCGAGGAACACGTCCTCCTCGCGCACGTCCTCGCCGTCCTTGAGCCGGAACGTGGCGTGCAGCGGCTTGGAGTAGGTGTGCCCGTCCCCAAGCGCCTCCGCGAGCGGATACTTCGGCTCGCCGAACTTGTACGCCACGAAGTCGAGCACGTACCGCCCGTCGAAGCTCACCGCGGGGAAGATCTCGTGGAAGATCGCCTGGAGCCCCTTCTCCTCGCGCTTCGCAGGAGGAACGTCCGCCTGCAGGAAATCGTTGTAGCTCGCCGTCTGGATCTCGATGAGATCCGGCGGATTGTAGGTATTCTGAAGCTTCCCGAATACTTTGCGCTCGGCCTTGGCCATGTCTCTTACCTTTCCGTTTCGGCGGACGCGACGGCATGCCACGCGCATGCGGACGCAATCCCCCATCCCTTCAACAAAATCAGCGAGTCCACGCGCCAAATGAAGTTCGGTAAGCGACCGATTTGTTAACTGTTAAGGCGTGAAGTGGGTAAGATATCAAAAACGGGAAGGGAAAGCAAGCGACTTTTTCCGGCTCATACCGCCGCGAGCGCGCGGTCCACGGACTGGTCCATGTCGTAGTAGCGGTACTCGCCGAGCCTCCCGCCGACCACGAGGCGCGGCAGCCTGCGGCACTCCTCCTCGTAACGCGCGAGCAGCGCCCTGGACTCCTCCGTGTTCACGGGGTAGTACGGCTCGTCCCCAGGCCTCCAGGCGCGCGGATACTCGCGCATTATCACCGTCTTCGCGCGCCGCATCGCCTCCGCGTCCTCGGGGTGGTAGTGCTTGAACTCGTGGATGCGGGTGTACGGCACGTCCGCCTCGGTGTAGTTGACGACGCTCGTGCCCTGGAAGTCCGCCACGCCGAGCGTCTCGCGCTCGAACCTCAGCGAGCGCCAGGGAAGCTCTCCGTGCCGATACCCGAAGAGACGGTCCACCGGGCCGGAGTAGAACACCTTCCTGTCGGCGAGCGGGCCGGACATGTGCTCGGAGAGGACGAACTCCCTGTCGCACTCCACCGTGATGTTCGGATGGTCCAGCATCCGCTCGAAGAGCGAGTTGTATCCCGTGAGGGGTATCCCCTGGTTCGTGTCGTTGAAGTAGTTCACGTCGTAGCTGGCGCGGATCGGCACGCGCCGTATTATGGCGGGGTCGATCTCCTCCGGCGGACGCCCCCACTGCTTCGAGGTGTAGCCCTTGAAGAACGCGTCGAATAGCGCGCGGCGATGCGCCTCGTCCTCCATGAACGGCCCGACCTCCCCCGGCGAGAGCTCCACGCCGAAGAACTTGTTCACGAGCGCAAGGCCCACCGGCAGGAAGTACGTGCGCCCGCCACACCTCGCCAGCACCTTGTGCTGGTAGCCGTTGAACTCCACGAAGCGGCGGACGAACCTCCACGCGCCGTCGAGATGCGTGTGGAAGATGTGGCTTCCGTACAGGTGCACCTCTATGCCGGTCTCCGGGTCGGTCTCGCACCGCACGTTCCCGCCGACCGCCGAGCGCCTCTCCATCACAAGCACCCTGCTCCCGCGCTCCGCCAGGCTTCGCGCGACCGTACAGCCCCAGATGCCCGCCCCCGCAACTATAACGTCAATGCTCTGCATGGGCGGCATTGTACCAAATAAGTCCCCCGCGCGCCAAACATTGCCTGTGCCCCTAATGGGTTAGTCCTGCTCGCGGCTCGTTCCTCGCCTCGACCAAGACTAACCCGCACGAGGGGCACGGTAGACTATCCCGCACGAGGGGTGCGGTAATGGAAGTAGAGCGTGAGATCCGTGGATACGAGCGCCATGTCGACGAGGTAGACCGCGACGAGCCAGTCGTTCGACGGAATGCCGTCCAGAAGGCGCGCGCAGATGCCGCCAACATAGCCGAAGAGCACGATGACCATGAACGCGGGGCTCTTCCCGTCGACGCGCTTCGCGCGATACGTGCGAAGAATGGCGAACGGCCACGAGAAGCCGAACGCGAACAGCATGAAGAACTCGCATAGCTGAGCAATTTCCATGACCTCAGATCCCCCTCTCTCCCGCGCTTTTCACCTTCTTACCTGCGCTTTTCATGCCGCGTATCCTACCAAATCCACGCACCGAGGGCAACCGCCGCCGTTTCGTTCTCATTTAGGCACATTCTTCCACTGTCCAAATGGAAGATGGATATCCGCAGATATCCAGAATAGGGGGGGGGCGGACTGGGCGTCAGGGGTCTTCCTGCCAGCGGATGTAGCGCACCTTCGAGTCCTGCACTATCGCGACGGACTTCACCGCGTGCGTAATGCCGAGGGACTGGCCCACGATGGTGACCTCGAAGAACTTGTCCGGGGCATAGGACAGGAACTGCTCCGCCTCCTGCTGGATGTACGTGCCGCCGCCTATGGCCTCCTGCACCCGGCTCTGGAGGTCGTTCCAGTTCTTGAACGTCCCCACCTCGTCGTTCATCGTGAACGCGCCGTCTCCGTCTCGCTTGTTCCCGGTCTTGCGGATTTCCACGATCATGTCCGCGATGTCCGTGGCGTTTGAGACGTCGTTCTCGTCGAAGGACGACGGCGACGAAGAGACCCCGCCGATCCCTCCGGCCCTGGAGACGCCGCCCGCGGAGGACAGCACCGACGACTCCGGCTGCCAGATGCCCGGCACCGTGACGAGCATGTCCTTGTCGGCGATGTTGGCGTTGATCTTCCCGGACCCGAACACCGTGAAGTACTTGCGCAGGCCCTTCACGGTTATCTGGTCCTCTTCCTTTTCGAGAGGGTTGATCACGCCGCCGTCGAGTATGGCCTGGGCGCTGATCGGCTCCTCGTCGTACTCGTTGAAGCCCTTCAGGTGCATCAGGTCGTCGAGATCGGATATCTCGCCGTCGCGCGACGCGGGAAGGTAGTTCCGGTTCCGCTCCACGTCGCGCCCGTCGACGAAGTCCTCGTAGGCCTCCCGGTAGAAGTCCGTCTCCGCGCCGTAGTCCCCGGTCTTCGCGCTGTCCGGATCGCGCCAGTCGCACCAGCTGTCAACTATCCCGTCCCAGTACACCTCCGGGATGCCGGACGCCGCCAGCACCGCCTCCCAGATCTTCGCGTAGTTAGAGTCTCCCTGCGGATAGAGGTTGTTGATGTTCCACTTCGCCTCGATCGGCTTGATCCGCACGGTCACGGTCCCGCCGTCCGGGTTGAGGGCGTCCACGGGCACCGCGCCCGTCGAGCACTCGCGGTTGTCCTTTAGGTCGACCATCTCCCAGTACCATCGGTTCTTGTCGACGTACTCCTCTATGTCGCTGCTCCGCGACGCCCCGGAGGTCTCGTAGTCCGGCACCGTGACGTTCTGGTAGCCGAGCATGATCACCTCGGCGATGGCGATTCCCGCGTCCGTAAGGTGGTCTACCCGCACCCGCTCCTGCAGGTAGAGGTTCACCCTGGTCTGGAGCTGGGCGTCCACGGCGTACGTGGCTATCAGCACCGACAGCACCGCCAGTATCCATATCGCCCCGACTATGGCGCTGCCGCCCTTCCTCGCGAAGCTCATTCCGCGCCTCCCTCCGCGCCGCCGTCCTTCGTGCCGTCGGACCCAGACGAATCGGTCTTCATCGGGTTCTGCGATATGTCCCACAGCGGTATCTCGATCACGCGCACGACCGGATACGGGTCCTTGCCCTCCTCAAGCGGCTTCATCCAGAACGTGAGCTGCACGCGGCGCGGTATGCAGTTGGAGGTGTCCCAGGTGTCCGACCAGTTGGCCTGGTCGCCCTTGAACGGCTGGCTCTTGTCGAGCGCGCGGCAGTTGAAGCCCTGCACGTTCTCGCTAAGCACGAAGTGGTCCCAGTTGTCGAGGTCCTCTTCGTCGAAGTCCTCCGGACGGAACTTCGTCTCGCCTATCACGTCGCACACGAGCCCCCCGTTCGCGTACGCCTCCACGTCGCTCTCGCCCGGCTTCACCACGTACATCGACACGTGGTGCGCCGCCTTGGCGAAGCGCGAGTTGCGGCCGACTATCGCGGGGCCGAGCTTGGTCCACGCGATCATGTCCGACTCGTCCGGCTCGTTGCGCTGGTTGCCGTCCTCGAGCTGGAAGCCGTCCGCCTCCGTCGGGGAGCCGCCCGTCGGGAAGTACGCGCTCCTCAGCGCGCTCGTTATCTGCGCAAGGGCATAGTCCACCCTCTGCACGTTGTCCGCCATCTCCGTGGCGAGGTTCCAGTTGCGCACCACCGTGTGGAAGGTCCAGGTGGACACTATCGTGAGTATGGAGAGTATCAGCACGGCGAGCATCAGCTCGACTATCGTGAACGCGCGCCTCATCGCTGCTTCCTCCAGAGGGTTATCACGGTCGTCTCGCTCCGGTCCCGGCTCCGGTACGAGC
>CAVERN010000069.1:0-8983 GCA_963618095.1 bacterium
TCCGATGAAGGATGCCGCGAATCAGATCGTCGTCTATCAGCCAGACGAGACGATGAGGCTGGAAGTGCGGCTGGAAAACGAGACGGTCTGGCTCAACCAGTCGCGCATGGGTGATTTGTTTGGCGTAGACCGCACGGTCGTTAACCGCCACATTCGGAATGTCTACAAGTCGGGCGAACTTGAAGAAGCGGCAACCTGTGCAAAAATTGCACAGGTTCAAACTGAAGGCGGCCGGACTGTCTCGCGCGTTGTGCCGTTCTACAGTCTGGACGTGATCATCGCCGTCGGCTATCGCGTCAATTCCATTCGCGCCACGCGGTTTCGCCAGTGGGCGACGGGCGTCCTGCGCGAGTATCTGCTGAAGGGATATGCCGTCAGCCAGCGTTTGGGGATGCTTGAGGACAAAGTCGATCGCCGGCTCGCCCGCCATGAGGAACGGCTGTCTTCGCTTGAAAGCAAGGTCGATTTCTTCGTCCAGACGAAGGAGCCGCCGCTTCAGGGCGTGTTCTACGACGGACAACTCTGGGACGCCTGTTCGCTGGCGGAGCGCCTGATCGTTCGGGCGAAGCGGTCGATTCTGCTGATTGACAGCTGGGTCGGACCGGGGACACTTGATCTTCTGGCGAAGAAGCGGAAAGGGGTTTCCGTGGAGGTCGTCACGTCTGTTCGCGGCAATGCGCTTGCGGCGAGCGACGTCGAGAAGTTCAATGCCCAATATGGCGGGCTGACGGTTCGCACGAGCGTGGCGTTCCATGATCGTTTTCTCGTCATTGACGACAAGGAACTCTATCTCATCGGGGCGTCGTTGAAAGATCTTGGCAAGAAATGCTTTGCGTTCACGCGACTTGACGCGAATGAAATCGACGGGCTGAAGGCGCGTGTCCATAAGAAGGATCGCGAATCATGATGAAGGAACAAAGCGATGGCGAAGGGGCGCCCATGCGAGACGAGACATCAGTCGCCTTTGCACAGGAGCTCGGCAAGGACTTGACGTTTCTTCTCGCCACGCGGGGCAAACTCGAACTTGATACCGAGGAGTGGGCGCGGATGCTTGAACGGGCGGCGCGAACGGAATCGTCGAACAGAGCGGTCTTGCGTCGTGCGAGGTGCTTTCGTGTCTGGCATCCGTTTGAGACTCGGCATGTCAGTTTGACAAACACGTTGAAACTGTCAGCGGAGTTCCATGAACTCTTGCGCAACGGCGAATCTGACTCGAACAAGTTTGGCGCGATGATTCTTGATGCATGGAACAAGAGTCTGTCTGTTGCTCGCGGCTTTGACGAAGAACGATTTTCTGTCTTGTTTGCGGGAATGAATTCGTCATGTGCGGCGTTTTTCGAGATTCCGATCATTTCGTATGAGCCCTCGGAATATGACTGGGACTGGAATGAAGACGATGGCCTTGACGGGTATGTGAAGGGAACGTGCTGTCAGCGTTTCACCTGGCAACCGCATGGGTCTCAGTTTACCATTACGACAGTCATTCCAGACAATCGGCTGAAATTGCGTATCAGACAGCCGCCCCGTCTTGACCGCGAGGAAGTCTTGACGCAATTGAGATTCGACCCGTCGTGGGTTGAGATTGTGAAATGAGATCGCTTGCGTATAAAGGATCAAGATGAAGAACTTGAATTGTTCTGACAGGGAATTTTTTTGACAGGACAGGGACGAGATAGGAGGGTTATTGTGAAGCGTAGGGATTTCATAGTCGGGGCAGGCGCCGTGCTCGCCGGGTGCGTGGCGGACAGGCCTGGAGGAATGGCGGCGGATGGGATACGCACGGTGCGCCGGGAAGACCCCGCGGTGCAGGCCGCGAAGGCCGCGCGTCTTTCGGCCTGCCGGGAGCTCGGCCCGGTGGTGACCGGCGTGGAGGAGCGGCGCACCAGGAGGATCCCCGGGAGGCGCGCCGCGTTCTACATCGACGACGTGATCTTCTGCTTTCAGGACCTTGCGAGGGACAGGCCGAAGTCCATCTGGGACCACTTCTACTTCGCGGCGTTCAGGGAGGCGCACGAGAGGTATGGGCTCAAGGTGCAGATGAATTTGTTCTATCGCGGGGACTTCTTCTACGGCATGGACTCCGCGAAGTTCACGCTGAGGGACGTGCCCGACGTCTGGAAGGGCGAGTTCCAGGCGGCGAAGGACTGGCTCAGGTTCGGCTTCCACTCGTACAGCGAATTCCCGGACTACCCGTGGATAAACGCGAGCTATTCCGACGTGAGGGACTGCTGGAATCTGCTGAAGGGCGAGGTGGATCGCTTTGCCGGCCCGGGGTGCTGGGCGCACGCGGTCACGCCGCACTGGGGGCCGATGTCGAAGGAGGGGTGCGTCGCCCTCAGGGACTGCGGGGCGAAGGCCATCTGGTGCTCCGCCGGGAAGCGCTACGAGTACGCGGGCGACCGCGCGATACTGCCGTACATGCACGGGCAGAGGATAGAGGAGCGTCGCAGGCCCGAGACGGCGATGTTCTGGCGTCCGGGCGGCGGCGAGGACATATCCGTGTCCGCCTGCGGCTACAACCACCTCTCCGAGGAGCAGGTCAGGCGCACCTGGGGCACGTACAACTGGCTGCACGACCGCGCCACGGGCTGCAACTTCATGATGTTTGGATGCGGCGCACCGTGCCTCAACCTGTACAGGCTCGAGGACATCCCCGCCCGCATGGGCCAGGTGCTCGGCAACGAGTACGTCATTCACGCCACGCACGAGGAATACTGGTTTCCCCGGTACTTCGCCTACCAGCCGGACTCCAGGGACAAGCTCTTCGCGGCGTGCAGGGCGGTCCACGACGCCGGCATTCCATACTCTTTCATAGAGGACAAGATCGACTGGTGACCAGGCCGCTTTCGCGAAATGCGGACATACTGTCCATGGTCGCCGCGCAATGCCCTCCGACTTCTTCAGCGTCACCTCGCCCGAGATGTCAAACGCAGCTTCGCCATCGCGAACTTGAGCAGCCCATTGTTGACCCGCGCTGGCGCTCTTTACGGACACGGCCGAAACTGATACAATCAGACAATTTGAAAAGGCAAAAGGAGAAACATCATGAACGAATCAATGTCGCGTAGAAAGTTCCTGGGAGGCGCGGTCTCGTGCGCCGCGCTTGCCGCCTCGGCGGCCGCCGCATCGACGAAGGCGGGCAGCGGCCCGCGCGCGCCGAAGGGCGACATGCGCGCCTTCCTGATCCATCTCGGGCACAACATGTGGTGCGACTGGTATCCGAGCGACGTTGACCTCTCGAAGATCGAGAATGGTCTGCCGGACACGGAGCTGCGCTGCCGCGACGACGTGTGGCGCCGCGTGACGGACCACGTGGCGGCGAAGGGGCTGAACATGCTCGTGGTCGACGTAGGCGAGGGGCTCGTCTTCCCGCGCCGTCCCGAGCTCGCGATCAAGGGAAGCTGGTCTGCGGAGAAGCTCGCCGCCGAGGTGGACCGTCTGCACGGCCTCGGACTCGAGGTGATCCCGAAGCTCAACTTCTCCACGACGCACAACGGCTGGCTCAAGCAGTACCGCCGCATGGTCGGCACGCCCGAGTACTACCGCGTCTGCGAGGACGTGCTGAAGGACGTACACGAGGTGTTCGGCTCTCCGCGCTTCGTCCACATCGGCTGCGACGAGGAGGACGGCCAGCACCACGTCATGGTCTCGACGACGCGCAAGTACGTGGTCGTCCGCCGCGGCGAGGTGTGGAAGCACGACCTGCTGCACCTCGTGCGCACGGTCGAGGGCCTCGGCGCGCGGGCCTGGATGTGGAGCGACTATGGCTGGGACTGCCCCGACTTCCACAAGTGGTGCCCGAAGAGCGTCGTCATGTCGAACTGGTACTACGACGAGAGCTACGGCGGCTTCGACCCGGCGACGAACAAGACGGGCGACCTCAAGCGCCTGAGGCAGTTCTGGCAGCTGGATGAGGCCGGCTTCGACCAGATCCCCTGCGGCACGAACTGGGTCGGCTGGAAGCGCAAGAAGGAGAACGCGGGCGCGGACGACGTGATCGGCAAGCTCGTGCAGCTCTGCCGCTCCTGCATCTCGAAGGAGCGTCTCCTGGGCTTCATGATGGCTCCGTGGGACTCCACGGACACGCCCGAGAAGGAGGCGCATCTGATCAGGGGCGCCGACCTCCTCGCCGACGCCTTGAAGGCATGACGCTTCGGCTGAACGGCATTGAGGCGACGTGCATAATCGGGGATCTCCCCGACGAGCGCGTGCGCCCGCAGACTCTCCGCATCGACGTGGAGTTGGAGATCCCGCCCGCCGCTGCGGAGAGCGACCGCCTCTGCGATACGGTCGACTACGCGGCGCTGGCGGATTCGGTCCGCCAGGCGCTCGTCGATGCGAAGTGCCGGATGGTCGAGCGCGCGGCGCGCGTGGCGTTCCTGGCGTGCGAGGAGGCGTGCCGGCCGGTGGCGGGCGCGCGTCCCCTGCGCGTGGCGGTCGCGAAATCCGGCGCGGTGTCCGGCCTCGCATCGGCGTCGGTCTGCTATCCGTAGCCAGGCTTTCGGCGTTTTTCCGTTTTTTTTTCTTGCAAATGCGGCGCAGATAGTATATCTTACGGGGCGTTTACGGGGCTTCCCCGTCAAAACCTCACAAAGGAAACAAAAATGGCAAAGGCAAAGAAGGTTCCGGCTACAAAGAGTGAGATCATGGCTGCCCTCGCTGAGGCGGCGGGCATCACCAAGAAGCAGGCTGTCGCCGTGTACGAGAAGCTCCTCTCGATCGCGTACGATGGGGCCAAGCTCCCGAAGGGGCTCATGCTTCCTGGCCTTGGCAAGATCATGAAGGCGAAGTCCAAGGCGCGCACGGGCCGCAATCCCGCGACGGGCGAGACGATCAAGATTCCGGCCCGCACGAAGGCGAAGTTCCGCCTTTGCAAGGCGGCCAAGGACGCGATCCTCGGCTAAGCGCAGCACTTGTGTTGCGAGAATGGGCGCGGATCTTCCGCGCTCTTCTTTTATCTGTAGAGCATCGGTAGAGCCGTCCGGCGGCGTTCCGGCGGCGGAGATCAGGAAACGAATTGGAGGAGATGGAATGAATCAGGCAGAGAGGGAGCGTCTTGCGAAGGTCGGCAGGAAGTTCAGCGCAAAGGCGTACATCAAGAACGAGATTGAGGCGATTCGCGCGCAGGTGGGCGAGAAGAAGGTGCTGCTCGCGATGTCCGGCGGCGTCGATTCGTCCGTCTGCGCGGTGCTCCTCCACAAGGCCATCGGCAAGAACCTCACCTGCGTGTTCGTGGACCACGGGTGCATGCGCCTGAACGAGGCGAAGGAAGTGAAGAGGGTGTTCAAGGGGAAGTTCGGCATCAACCTGATCCAGATAGACGCCGAGGCGCGCTTCCTCGCCAAGGCCGCCGGCATAACCGACCCCGAGCAGAAGCGCAAGTGCATCGGCGGCGAGTTCGTGCGCGTGTTCGAGGAGGAGGCCAAGAAGCTCGGGCGCATAGAGTTCCTCGGCCAGGGCACGATCTATCCGGACATCATCGAGTCCGGCGTGGGCGGGCACAAGGCGGTGAAGGCCCACCACAACGTTGGCGGGCTTCCCAAGGACATCGGCTTCGAGGGCCTGGTCGAGCCCGTGAAGTACCTGTACAAGGACGAGGTGCGCGCCGTCGGCAAGGCGCTCGGCATCCCGGAGGCGATGGTCCAGCGCCAGCCGTTCCCCGGGCCGGGGCTTGCCGTGCGCTGCCTCGGGGAGCTCACCAAGGAGAAGCTGGACATCCTCCGCAAGGCCGACTTCGTGTTCCGGGACGAGATGGCCAAGGCCAGGCTCGACAGGAAGGCGCAGCAGTTCTTCGCGATCATGACGAACGTGAAGTCGGTGGGCGTCAGGAACGGCGCGCGGACCTTCGGGTACGTGATCGCCATCCGGGCCATATCCACGTCGCAGTTCGTGAAGGCCGGCATCGTGGAGCTGCCGTTCAAGTTCGTGACGATGGTCGCGGAGAAGATCGCCACGAAGGTGAAGGGCGTGAACCGCGTCGTGTGGGACGTCACGCCGAAGCCGCCGGCGACCATCGAGTGGGAGTGATTTCCGCGCATGAAGATCGCAGTCATTGGCGATGGCGGATGGGGCACTGCCAACGCCCTCCTGCTGGCGGGCTACGGGCATGACGTCGCCCTGTGGGGCGCGTTCCCGGAGTACGTGGAGGAGATGCGCCGCACGCGCCGGAACGAGAAGTTCCTCAGGGGGGTGGAGATCCCGCCCTCGGTCCGCCTGACCGCCGACCGCAGGGAGGCGGTGGACGGGGCCGAGGTCGTTGTCCTCGCCCCGCCCTCGAAATACTTCACCTCCGTCGTGGGCGGGTTCAGGGGCCTCGTGCCCCCAGGCGCCCTGGTCGTGTCGATCACGAAGGGGCTCTGCGAGAAGACGAACAGGCGCATGACGGATCTCGGCGAGGAGCTGCTCGGCGTGGGCCCCATCGTCGCGCTGGCGGGCCCGACGCACGCGGAGGAGGTCTCGCGCGGGATCCCGACCGCGATCGTGGCGGCGTGCGCGGACGAGGCCAGGGCCAGGCGCGTGCAGGAGATCTGGTCCGGCCCGCTGTTCCGCGTGTACACCTCGTCCGACCCGGTCGGCGTGGAGATAGGCGGCGCGGTCAAGAACGTGCTCGCGATAGCCGTCGGGTGCTCCGACGGGATGGGCTTCGGCGACAACACGCGCGCGGCGCTGATAACTCGCGGGCTTGTCGAGATGAAGCGCTTCGTGCTTGCCTACGGCGGGGCGCCCGAGACGCTGTCTGGCCTGGCGGGAATAGGCGACCTGATCGTGACATGCACGTCGTCCCACTCCCGCAACCACTCCGTGGGCGAGCGTCTCGGCCGCGGCGAGAAGATCGGGGACATCCTCGGCTCGATGCAGATGGTGGCGGAGGGCGTGTGGAACTCGAAGGTGGTGCATGACATCGCCCAGCGCCTCGGGGTGGAGATGCCGATATGCGAGCTTGTCTACGCGCTCTGCTACAAGGGCTTCGACGCGAAGGGGGCCTGCGCCGAGATCATGGGCCGTTCGCTCAAGCCGGAGTGATTTTGGTTTCGCTCACGGCTTCGTTGTGGTATAATCCGCGCCGTTTTGCAAGTCATCTTGCCCCTGTAGCTCATTAGGACAGAGCATTAGTTTCCTAAACTGAGGGTAGCAGGTTCGAATCCTGCCAGGGGCGCCAATTCCGCCGCCAGACGAGCTTCGCGCCGTCAAACGAGTTCCGCGAGGATCGCGTCGCACACTTCGGCGCCGCGTTCCGTCAGCCGGTATGACGTGGAGGTGGGCAGCCGGACGGCGTCCAGCAGCCCTTCGCGCGCAAGGCGGTCCAGGGTCTCGGTCCATTCCGGCACGCGCTGCGCGAGCTCCGGGAACTCCTCCGCCGCCATTGCGGGGTCGAGCCCCTCGCGCAGTAGGCGGAGGCGGAATATCACGCGGGAGACGGCTCCGCCCTCCCGGCTGCACGCGCCGTCTCCGATCCCAACGTAGTCCTCTCCGCGCCAGGTCGCGAGGTTGTGGCGGCATTCCATGCCGGGCTTCGAGAAGCTGGAGATCTCGTATCGCTCGAGCCCTGCGCCCTCAAGCGCCTTCTGCGCCTCTGCGAGCTCGGCGAGCGCCGCGTCGTCCGACGGGATCTCGAGCCGCTTCGCCGCGGTCTCCGCCTCAAGTCGGGTCCCGGGCTCGAGGATGAGGGTGTAGACGCTGCAGTGGTCCGGCCTTAGGGACGCGGCGGCGTCGACCGTGCGCCTCCAGGCGTCGGAGACGCCGCGCCTGTCCCGCTCGCCCGGCCATCCGCATATCAGGTCGATGCCGGCGTTGCGGAACCCGGCGTCGCGCACCATGCGCCACGCCTCGACGGCCTGCGCCGCGGAGTGGGGGCGTCCCATGCTCCGCAGCACGGAGTCGTCAAGGCTCTGCACTCCCATCGATATCCGGTTCACGCCTCCCTGGCGGAGACGCGCAAGCATCTCCCGCGACGCGTCCGCCGGATTGATCTCGACCGTGAACTCGAAGCCGCATTCGCCGTCCTGTCCGCGCTGCCCGGCGCGGCCGAGCGCGTCGAACATCGGGCGCAGGTCGCACGTGGACGGCGTGCCGCCTCCGAAGTAGAGAGTCGAGATGCGCCTCTTCGGGCTGCCCGCGAGCAGTTCCTCAAGCCTGCGGGCGACGTCCGCGACGTACCTTTCGCGCTCGGCCTCGCTCCGTCCCGCGTATGAGTGCAGCGCGCAGTAGGCGCATTTGCTTCGGCAGAAGGGGAAGTGGACGTAGACGTTCACTGGGCGAGCGTCTTCGTGCCGGAGAGCAGCGCCACCACCTCGGTCTGGACGTCCGCCAGGTTCTCGAGGCGTATGCGGGGGTCGAGGACGATGAACGACTCCCCCGTGCGCCGATGCTCGTAGATGCGGATGATGGAGCCGTCCGCCTGGGTCTTCGCGTCCCGCTCGACGAGGATCTTCGAGCGTTCGAGCATCACGGCGAGCACGTAGACCACGTTCTTCATCGCCGGGTCGTCGAGCGATATGAGGTGGCGCAGAAGCTCGTCGGCCGTCTCCTTCTTCAGCGGCTCCTTCTTGTCGGCGGGCGGCGGCGCGGCGTAGACGCCCTCCCACGAGCTGAAGGGCTCCCAGTTGCGCGGAGCGGTCTTCCAGCATTCCGGGTGGCAGTCGAGCCGCTCGTAGCCGTCCTGCTGCTCGTGCAGCACACTTATCACCAGGGTCTTGTCCATTAGCGGCTTCGTGCAGATGGAGCACACGTGGCTGCGGCTTCTGATGTTCCATTCCTGTGACATGGCGCAGATTATACCATATAGGGACAAGGCGGCGCGCCGGGGACGTCGCGCCCTACCGTCATTGGCAGGGGCGGACGTCCCCGGCGCGCCTACTTCGCGGCGGTAGGGCGCGACGTCCCCGGCGCGCCGCTCCGCCTCCGACCGCCGGAGCCCTATTCGTAGTCGACCACGCTCGCCCAGTGGAGCAGGAGCTCGTGGTTCTTCGGCGACTGCTCGCGG
>CAVERN010000070.1:0-8981 GCA_963618095.1 bacterium
TGCAGCGGTCTCCAAAACCGCCTATGGGGGTTCGATTCCCTCCTACCCTGCCAAGGAAGGGATTGAGGAGCTGAGGATGAACTGGTTTAGCCGGGTGAAGGACTATTTGGCTGGCGTGAAGGGCGAGGCCAAGCGGGTTTCGTGGCCCAACAAGAACGAGCTCTACGATTCGACCCTTGTCGTCATTGCGTTCATCCTCATTCTGGCGGTCACCACGCTCGTGTGCGACAAGGTGATCCAGCTTTTCATACAGGTCGTCCACGCCGGAGCGTAAGGGATACGCCATGAAGAAAGAGTGGTTTGTGCTGCATACGTTGACTGGGCAGGAGAACAAGGCCCAGCGTTCGATCGTCGCCCGCACGAAGCTCGAGGCGATGGGCGACTACATTGGCGAGTGCCTGATCCCCACGGAGAAGGTGACGGAGAAGAAGAACGGCAAGAGCCGCACGGTGACTAAGAAGTTCTTCCCCGGATACGTGCTCTGCGAGCTGGCGCTTTACGACGAGTCCAAGGGGATCGACAGGGAGACGGGGAAGCGGGCGGTGTACGACCGCACGTGGCAGTTCCTGAGGGACACGCCCGGAGTGATAGGCTTTGTCGGAGGGGAGAGGCCGATGCCCCTCAAGAAGTCGGAGATGGAGGCGATACTCGACTCCGGCAAGGGAGGCGCGAAGGCCGAGCAGCCGCCGCGTCCCAAGGTTCTCTTCAGCGTGGACGACACGGTGAAGGTCATTGACGGCCCCTTCCAAGGGCAGGTGGGGCAGGTCACGGTTGTCGATCCCAAGGGCAAGCTCACGGTTGAGGTTCAGATCTTCAGCCGCAAAACGCCCGTGGACGTCGAGTGCTGGCAGGTGGAGAAGATGTCGGCTGCCGACATCGTCTCCGCGAACCCTGCGGTGTGAGGCGTTGAAGTCATCGGTCCGCTTGCACCGGTAGGATCGCCGGGAGGACACGAGAAGGAAGGAAGAGAAAGATGGCCAAGAAGGTCAAGGGCGTAGTCAAGCTCCAGATTCCGGCGGGAGCCGCGAATCCTGCGCCGCCGGTCGGTCCGGCACTTGGTTCTGCTGGTGTCAACATCATGCAGTTCTGCAAGGAGTTCAACGCAAAGACGGCTAAGCAGGCCGGTCTCGTGATTCCCGTGATCATCACGGTGTACCAGGACCGCAGCTTCTCGCTCGAGTTCAAGTCGCCGCCGGCTTCCGTGCTCCTCAAGAAGGAGGCGGGTCTCGCCAAGGGGTCGGGCGTGCCCAACAAGAACAAGGTCGGCAAGGTCACCAAGGCCCAGCTCGCGAAGATCGTCGAGATGAAGAAGGCGGACCTCAACACGACGGACGTCGAGGCGGCGATGCGCATGATCGCCGGCACGGCTCGCAACATGGGCATCGAGGTTGTTGACTGAAAGGACGTGACCCATGGCAAAGTTTGGCAAGAAGTATCGTGGCATCCTCAAGGCGCTCCCCAAGCAGGCGGTGTCCGTTGAGGAGGCGGTGAAGTTCATCAAGGCGCATCCGGCGGCGAAGTTCGACGAGACGCTCGACGTCTCCTTCAAGATGGGCGTCGAGCTCGTCAAGAGCGACTCCCCCGTGCGCGGCACGGTGAAGCTCCCTGCGGGCTCCGGCAAGAAGGTGAAGGTGCTGGTGTTCGCCGGCGGCGACCACGCCGACGAGGCGCGCGCGGCCGGGGCGGACTTCGTGGGCCTCGACGACCTCGTCGAGAAGATCACGAAGGAGGGCTGGTGCGACTTCGACGTGGCGATCGCCACGGTCGAGGCGATGAAGAGCGTGCGCAAGTGCGCCCGCGTGCTCGGCCCCCGCGGCCTGATGCCCAACCCCAAGACCGGCACGGTGACGGACGATCCCGCCACTGCGGTCAAGGAGGCGAAGGCCGGCAAGGTCGACTTCCGCATGGACAAGACGGGCAACTGCTGCGTGATCGCGGGCAAGCTCTCCTTCGACGCGGACAAGCTCGTCCAGAACGTCAACGCGGTGATCTCCGCCGTTCAGGCGGCGAAGCCCGCATCCGTTAAGGGGCAGTTCATCAAGACGCTCACGCTCTGCTCGACGATGGGCCCTGGCGTGTCCTGCGTCCTCACGGCGGATGCCGAGTAAAGGGGTTTGACGAAATGAGAATCGAAAAAGTCGCAATAATGAACGAGGTCGTCGATCGCGTGAAGGCGAGCGACTACTGCTTCATCCTCAACTACGGCGGCGTCGACGTGACGCAGCTCGCGAAGCTCCGCGCCGCGCTGCGCGACCAGGAGTCCCGGCTGCTGATCGTCAAGAACACGTTCCTCGCGCACGCCGCGAAGGAGAAGGGCTGGAGCGACGACGTTAAGTCGATGCTCTCCGGCCAGACCGCCATCGTGACCGGACAGGGCGAGCCCACCGCCGTCGCCAAGGCGATCATGCAGTTCGTGAAGGACTCCGCCGGCAAGGCGTCCGTGAAGGGGGCCGACTACGACAGCAAGATCGTGGACGCCGCGATGGTCGAGGCGCTCTCGAAGGTCCCGGGCAAGAACGAGCTCCGCGCGACGCTGCTCATGCTCCTCAAGGAGCCTGCGACGCGTCTCGCGCGCGTTCTCTCCGAGAAGGCGAAGAAGGAGGGCGGCGAGGCCGCTCCCGCCGCATAGGTGCGAAACCGTTTTCCTTCAGATGCGACACGCTGAAGGTTGACAAGTAAAACAAAGGAAAAGAAGAAATGACGAACGAAGAAATCATCAAGGAGCTGTCGGGCAAGACGGTTCTCGAAATCAATGACCTCGTGAAGGCGCTCGAAGAGGCGTGGGGCGTTTCCGCCGCCGCCGCTGTCGCGGTCGCCGCCCCTGGCGCCGGCGCAGCCGCCCCCGCCGAGGAGAAGACCGAGTTCGACGTGGTCCTCAAGGCCGCCGGCGCGAACAAGATCGCGGTCATCAAGGAGATCCGCGCCATCACGGGCCTCGGCCTCAAGGACGCGAAGGACCTCGTTGACGGCGCTCCCAAGACGGTCAAGGAAGGCGCCTCCAAGGAGGATGCCGACAAGATCGCCGAGCAGCTCAAGAAGGCTGGCGCGGAGGTCGAGATCAAGTAACCCTGGCGGTTGCGCAAGATCGGTGCGAAGGCCCGCAGCGTCCGCTGCGGGCTTTCGCGTTGCCCGTCGCGTTGCCCGTCGCCTTGACGCGGAGGCGTGGGCGCGGCGGCCGGCAACGGAAGGTCTGAGCAGTTATGAATGTGGACGTCTTGATGGTGTTCCTCGGCGGCGGCGTCGGCAGCGTCTTGCGCTATGTCGTCGGGCTGGCGCTGCCATACGCCGCGTTCCCGTGCGCAACTCTCGTCGTGAATGCGGCAGGCTCGTTTCTCATCGGCTTCTTAGGGGCGTTGGCTGTCCGTCTTGGATGGAGCGAGGCCCTGCGCCTCGCGCTTACTGTGGGCTTGTGCGGCGGCTTTACGACATTTTCGACATTCTCAAAGGAATCCTTCGCTCTTGCGCAGCATGGCTGCTGGTGGGCGTTTTGCGCGTATGTCGCAGGAAGCGTGGTCGTCGGCCTTGTGGCTGTTGCGCTTGGCTACTGGGCGGCGAAATGAAGATTTCGCGCCGATGCGCCGATTTATGATTTACGATTTACGATTTATGATTTACGATTTATGATTTGCGATTTGTGGTCGGCGTTCCATCGTTCTCATTTAGGTCAGACCTAAATGAGAACGCCGTGCAGGGGAAGTTTGGGTGTCGTGGCTGTTTTTGATCCGTCTCGCACAATCGTCTTGATTTGACATCCGTCGTTTGCTATAATGCGCGAACTTTTTTGGAAGGAGAAGAAGAAATGAGTCAGCATCCCAGTCTTAGAGGTTCCGGCAAGATCACGTCCAGGCGCAACGTCCTGAAGCGCTTCGAGCGCGTGAACCTTCTGCAGAAGCGCGGCGAGTGGAAGGAAGGCAGCCGCGGGCTCGGCCTCAAGAAGACGAAGCCGGAGGCGTGAGCCGCAGGCGCGGGCGCTTTGGCCTGTCGCGGGTTGGAATCTCCGCCTCATGAAGGGTGGGGATTCCTTTGTTTTTCATGAAATGCGCCGCCGACGGCGCGGCGTGGCGTAAGAGGGGGTATCCCATGAATCAGGTGCTGCTGGCGGAGGCTCTGGAGGCCTCGAAGTCCAAGACGATCAAGGAGCTCTTCGCGGAGGATCCGGGCCGCGCGGGCAGGTACACGCTGTCCGCCGCGGGGTGGACGCTCGACTATTCCAAGAACCGGGTCGACTCGGCGGCGATGAAGGCGCTCGTGAGGATGGCCGAGGAGTCCGGCCTCCGCGAGGAGATCGAGCGCATGTTCACCGGCGAGAGGATAAACCGCACCGAGGGGCGCGCCGTCCTGCACACGGCCCTGAGGAACTGCGACCCCGAGGCGAAGGTGTTCGTGGACGGGCGGGACGTGATGGGCGACGTGCGGGCGACCCTGGCGAGGATGGGGGACTTCGCCGAGAGGGTGCGCTCGGGCGCGCACCGCGGGGCGACCGGCAAGCGCATCAGGTACGTGGTCAACATCGGCATCGGCGGCAGCGACCTCGGCCCGGTGATGGCCAGCATTGCGCTCGCGCCGTTCAGCAAGCGCTCCATCCGCTGCCTCTTCGTCTCGAACGTGGACGCCACGCACCTTGCCGAGACGCTGCGCGAGGTGAAGGCCGACCAGACGCTGTTCATCGTCGCGTCGAAGACCTTCACGACGCAGGAGACGATGACGAACGCGCTCTCCGCGCGTGAGTGGCTGCTTGGGCAGATGAGGTCCGCCGCGCCCGAGGAGGTGGTGGCGAAGCACTTCGTGGCCGTGTCCACGAACGCGGGGGAGGTCTCGCGCTTCGGGATAGACACCGCCAACATGTTCGGGTTCTGGGACTGGGTCGGCGGCCGCTACTCCCTGCCTTCCGCAATCGGGCTGTCGCTCATGGTCTCGATCGGGCCGCGCAACTTTCACCGTCTCCTGAAGGGGTACTGGAAGATGGACCGCCACTTCCGCACGGCGAAGTTCGACAGGAACATGCCGGTGATCCTCGCGCTCCTCGGCATCCTCTACGCGAACGGCTACGGCGCGGAGAGCTACTGCGTGCTGCCGTACGACCAGTACCTCAGCCGCTTCCCGGCGTACCTCCAGCAGATGGACATGGAGTCCAACGGCAAGTCGGTGACGCGCGACGGGAAGGCGGCGCCTTATTCGACGGGCCCGATCGAGTGGGGCGAGCCCGGGACCAACGGCCAGCACAGCTTCTACCAGCTCATCCACCAGGGCACGCACCTCATACCGTGCGACTTCATCGGCTTCTGCAGGACGCACAACGCCGTCGGCGACCACCACGACAAGCTCATGGCGAACTTCTTCGCGCAGACCGAGGCGCTGGCCTTCGGGAAGACCGCGGAGCAGTGCCGCGCGGAGGGAGACCCGGAGGAGCTGGTGCCGTTCAAGACGTTCGCCGGCAACAGGCCCACGAACACGCTCCTCGCGGACGAGCTGACCCCGGAGACGCTCGGCGCGCTCGTCGCGCTGTACGAGCACAAGGTGTTCGTGCAGGGAGTGATCTGGAACATCTACTCGTTCGACCAGTGGGGGGTGCAGCTCGGGAAGGTGCTCGCGAAGGGCGTCCTGCGGGATCTCACCTCCGACAGCCCGTCGCTCGGGCACGACTCCTCGACCAACGCCCTGATAGCCCGCTACCGCAAGGTCCTCGGCAGGTCATGAAGCGCTTCACGCTAAATCGCGAGTACCTCGCGCGGCACCTCGGCGTGGCGCTCCTGATGGCGGGGCTCGGCTGCTGGTTCGTCTACGATGGCGCGGTCGTATACCCGCGCACCGACCCCGTGGAGTTCTGCGAGAGGCATCACAAGAGCCTCGAGAATCCGGAGCGCGAGAGGGCGGAGGCCATCAGGAGGCAGTACCAGTTCGCCTCGCTTGCCTTCATCGCGGCGCTCGCCATCGCGTGCAATCTCCTCAAGGTGCGCGGACAGACGCTCGAGTGGGATGGCGAGAAGATGCGCGGATCCCTCACGGGGGGCAAGGACGCGTACTTCCGGGACGTCGCGGGTCTCGACCGCAGCCAGTGGCGGAAGAAGGGCATACTGGTGGTCTCCATGGGCGATGGGCGCAGGATCAGGCTCGACTCGTGGCACCATCCGGAGGCGAAGGAGCTCGCCGCGGCGCTCGGCGTCTGATCCCATCCCCGGAGGCGTGGCCATTGGTCGGCTTTTTCGACAGCGGAATCGGCGGCAGGTGCATTCTTGACGCGTTCAGGCGGCTCTGCCCGAACGAGCCGACGGTCTACTTCGCAGACACCGCGAACTGTCCGTACGGGAACAAGCCGGCGGAAGAGGTCGTGGAGCGCGCTCTCGCGATATCCGAGGACCTGATCGGCCGCGGCTGCGAGGTGGTCGTGGTCGCGTGCAACACCGCGACGGCGGCGGCGATCGACGTGCTGCGGCGCAGGTGGCCCGGCGTTCCGTTCGTGGGCATGGAGCCAGCCGTGAAGCCGGCGGCGCTCGGCTCGCGCACGGGCGTGGTGGGGGTGCTCGCCACGCGGGGGACGTTCAACGGGAGCCTCTACCGGGAAACGCGCGCGCGCGTCGCCGGCTCGACGAGGATCGTGGAGTCCGTCGCGGACGAGCTGGTCGCGCTCGTCGAGCGCGGCTGCACGGAGGGCCCCGAGGCGGAGGCCGCGGTGCGCGCCAGGGTGGAGCCGCTCGTGGCGGCGGGGGCGGACCGCATCGTGCTCGGGTGCACCCACTTCCCGCACCTGAAGGGCCTGATGGAGAAGGTCGCCGCCGGCCGCGCGGAGATCGTGGATCCATCGGACGCCGTCGCGAGGCGGATACGCGAAGTGCTGGCGGAGGCGCGGAAGTGCGCGTAGAGGTCATAAGCCCGCACGGCTTCTGCGGCGGCGTGGACCGGGCCGTCCGGATCGCCCGCCGCGCGCTCGACGAGAACACTCCTCCCGTGTACTGCCTTCACGAGATAGTGCACAACGAGTCCGTGGTGCGCGAGCTCGCGGAGCGGGGGATGAGGTTCGTGGACGGGATAGGAGACGTGCCGGACCGCTCGGTGGCGGTGGTCAGCGCGCATGGCGCCCCGCCCGCCGTCATGGAGGAGGCGGCGCGCCGCGGGATACGGATCGTCGACACCACGTGCCCATGCGTCGCGGCCGTCCACAGGAGGATACGGGAGAACTTCGCCAGGGGCGTGAGGACCGCGGTCGTCGGCGAGATCGGCCATGCCGAGGTAATCGGCTACCTCGGAGAGCCAGGGGCGTGCCTGCCGTCGGACGTCGCGGCGGGCGAGAGCTTCGACACCGTGGTGCAGACCACGCTTGACTCTGCGGAGCACCGCGGCGTGTGCACCGCGACCCGGGACAGGCAGCGGGCCGTGGTCGACTTCGTGGAGCGCTCCGGCGGGACGCGCCCGGTGGGGGTCGTCGTGGTGGGCAGCGCGAAGAGCTCGAATTCGAGAAGGCTCGCCGAGGTCGCCGAGAAGGCCGGGGCGAGGGCCTGGCTCGTGTCTGCTCCAGAGGAGGCCGCCGCCCTGGACCTCTCCGGTCTGGACGCTGTGGGGGTGACGTCAGGAGCGTCCACGCCGGAGGAGTCCCTGCGGGCGGCGCTTCGGGCCCTGCCGGGCGGCGGGCGCGCCGAGGAGGGGCGTCGCTGATGCGGGGGAGCGGAGTGGTGGGGGGCGCGTTCGTCGCGTCCCTGCCGGTGCTTACGGGCTATTCGACGATGGGGTTCGCCGCCGGCGTGCTGCTTGCGCTCCACGGGGGGATGGCGCATCCGGCGCTGTGGGGCGGACTGACGAGCGGGGTGTTCGTCTCCGGCCCGCTCCAGTTCCTGTTCGTCGACTGGGTGCGCTCCGGCACGGCGCTTGCGGACGTCGCCGCCGTGGTGCTCTGCCTGAACGTGCGGTACTCGCTGTACGGGATATCGCTCCTCGACCGCTTCGGGACGGTGCCGCTGCTGCCGCGCCTCTACCTGATAGGGGTGGTGACGGACGAGACGTATGCGCTTCAGGTGCAGTGTCCGTACCCGCCCGGGAAGGCCGGGGCGCTGCACTGCTTCCTGCTCGGGCTCTTCGACCACGTCTACTGGGTCGCGGGCGTTGTCGCCGGGGCGGCGGCCGGGGCGGCGATGCCGTTCGCGGCCGATGGCATAGACTTCGCCATGACTGCGCTGTTCCTGGTCATAATGACCGACCTGTGCCGGGAGCGCCGCAACCGCCTGCCGGCGGCGATTGGCGGCGTCTCGGCGGTCGCCGCCGCGCTCCTGATGAAGTTCGTCTTCGCCTCAGACAAGCTGCTTCTGCCGGGGCTTGCCTTCGCCGTCGCCGCGCTGCTCGCGTTCCGGGGGCGGATGGAGGGTTCGGCGTCCGGCGCGCGTCCGGACGTGGGAGGGGCCGCGTGATGGGCGGTGGCGACGGACACGCCTGGCTACTGCTTGCGGTCGTGGGCGTCTGCTCGTACGCCCTCCGGGCGCTGCCGTTCGTTCTGTTCGGTCCGGGGCGCCGCCCGCCGGCGGTCGTCTCGTACCTCGGCAAGGTGCTCGCGCCCGCAATCATCGCGCTTCTCGTGGTGTACTGCTTCGCGGGGTACGTGCGGGGCGGATGCCTGGACGGAGGGCTCCGCGGCCTGGGGGAGCTCGCGGCCTCGGCGCTTACCGTCGCTCTCCACCTGTGGCGGCGCAATCCGCTGCTGTCGATATCCGCCGGGACGGCGCTCTACATGCTGCTGCGGTGACGCGCCGCCGAGCGCATCGCAAGGAGCGTCGCGAGCATGAGCGCGACTGCGATCGGCAGCGCGATCCATGCCGACTTCACGAACGGCGCGATGACGTAGGAGACGAACGAGACCGCCGCGACCATCAGCGCGTAGGGCAGCTGCGTGTTCACGTGCACGATGTGGCTGCACTGGGCCCCAGCCGAGGCCATGATCGTAGTGTCGGAGATCGGCGAGCAGTGGTCGCCGCAGACCGCGCCGGCCATGCAGGCCG
>CAVERN010000071.1:0-7488 GCA_963618095.1 bacterium
GGCCGGGGCTACCTGGAGCTGTGCGAGACGAACACGTACGCCGGCGCGACCGTGGTGCGCGAGGGCACGCTCCGCCTGAAGTGCGACGACGCGATAAGCGCCTCCTCCGCGCTTCGCCTCGAGGGCGGAGAGCTCGACATGGACGGCCATTCGCAGACGTTCTCCGACATCTTCTGCGACGGCGGCACGGTGGTGGGCGGCAGGCCGTCGGTGACCGGCCTCGCGGTCGACTTCGACGACGTGCGCAGGGGGGCCGTGCGCGAGCTGGACGCCTCGCTCTTCGAGTACGCCCCCGGCGCGAAGCTGCGCATCGATAGCCTGGCGGACTCCGACTTCGCCGACGCCGGCAGGCGCTACCGCGTCGCGCGCTTCAGAAACGGGTCGCCCGCGGGCGCCCTCGACCTCTCGGAGGTGCAGGCCGCCCTGCCGGACGGGTGGGTCGTGCGCTCGTTCGGGAGCTACATCTCGCTTGCGAGGATGTCCGGCGCGGTCGTCACGGTGCGCTGACGTGGAGGGGAGCCCGACCATGGAGGGGATTTCGATGAGAGAGATGGCCGTCGCGGCGGTGATTCTCGCCTCGCTGGCGCCGGCGCCGCTTTGCGCCGACAGGCCGGCCGCGCTCGTGACCGGGGCGCAGGCGGACGTGAAGGTGCTGTCGGCGGACGTGGTGAGCCGGGCCCGCATAGTGCACGACAACTACATCCGCAAGTGGCTCAGGCCTTCCGAGTACGGCAGGTACTCGTTCGTGTACTTCGGCGACTTCCTCGCGAGGGGCCTTCCGCCCGGAAGCGACTGGTCGAGGGAGGAGGACTTCGAGGCGGCGAGGCGGTACGTGGAGGGCGGCGGCGTGTTCGTGCTCTCCGGCAGCTGCGCGCGCGACCTCGTCGCCACGCAGCCGAAGGCGAAGGACCTGGTGGGCTTCGGGAGGAGCGGCGACGTGACGCGCAGGGACTTCGGCAGGGGAAGGGTGTACCTCGTGGAGCCGCTGCTCGGGCGGCTGAGGCTCTCGTTCAACGGCGAGCCGCTCGGGAGCCCGGACGAGGCGGGCCGCTTCGTGCTGAACGAGAACGGGCGGAGGTACGAGGCGCTGAAGGGGCTGTACTCGAGGCTCTTCGCGGAGCTGCCGGGCGTCGAGCGCGAGACGGGCGAAGTGGAGTGGGGCGACAGGCCGCTCGGGCCGAGGGGGACTCTCTCCCTGCCGCGCGCCTTCCGCCGCGCGCCGGAGTACCGCGAGGCGCCCGCCGGCGGGGAGGGCGTGACGCTGTACCGCAGGAAGGGGTTCTTCCGCTCGGAGGTGCGGGCGAGGATCGTCTGCGCGGACTCCGACCCCGAGACCAGGGCGCTCGCTGAGGAGGTCGCCTGGCACCTCGGGAAGATGGCCGGGGTGGAGTGGCCCGTCTCCGAGGCGGGCGGCGACGGGCCGGAGGTGGCGCTCGCGCACGACGGCGGGGCGGGGCAGTCCTCCCGGATCCGGGTGGAGGGCGAGAGGGTGGTCCTCTCCGGTCAGGGGGAGGGGCTCTCCCACTCCGTCACGTTCTTCCTCGAGTCGCTCGGCGTGCGCTACCTGTGGCCCGGCGCGCTCGGCAAGGTGATACCGCGCAGGGACCGCATCGAGTTCGCGGGCCCGCCGCTCGACTACGTGCCGGAGCTCAGGACGCGCGAGCTGCGCGGGCATCTCGACCTCGGGATAGACAGGCCCGGCAACCGCTCGTTCCGCGCCTGGCACGGCGTGAACGACATGCGCGAGAGGCGCATCACGGGCGGGCACAACTTCATGGACTACTGGAAGAGGTACGGCAGGAGCCATCCCGACTGGTTCGCCATGCAGCCGGACGGCTCCCGCCGGCAGGACGACGACGCCGGGAGGTTCGCGTCGCTCTGCCTCTCCTCCGAGGGGCTCGTCTCGCAGGCGATAGCCGACAAGCTCGCTGAGTTCGCCCGGCGGACGGACAGGGACGTGCTCGGCATAGGCCTTCCGGACGGCGGCCCGACGATGCAGTGCCTGTGCCGCGCCTGCCGCATGCTCGACCCGGTGAACGCGCCGCCGAAGAACGTGGGCGTGCCGTACGTGTCGCTCACGGACCGCGTGCTCGCCTTCGGCAACCGCGTGGCTGCGGCCGTGGCGGCGAAGTTCCCGGGGAAGGGCCTCCACATGCACGCCTACGCCGAGTACGAAGACCCTCCCGTGCTCGTCAGGCCGCACCCGGCGATGTTCATCGACTGCGTGGTGGGGGACTACTCGCGTCCGGAGGGCCTCGCCAAGGCGCGCGGGGACGTGGCGGCGTGGATGAGCTTCGGCAACCGCGTGAGGTGGCGGCCGAACCTCCTCATGGGCTTCCAGACCATGGTGCCGCAGAACTACTCGCGCGTCCTCTTCGAGGACCTCGAGACGATGAAGGCCAACGGGCTCTTCGGCACGGACTTCGACTGCTTCTACGAGCTGTGGTCGTCGATGGCCATCACGTACTACACGCTCGCCAAGGCGCACCTCAACCCGCTGCGCCAGTCGTACGACGCGATCGTGGACGACTACTGCCGAGCCGGGTTCGGCCGGGCTGCCGGGCACGTGAGGCGGTACTTCGACGCGCTCGAGGAGATGACGGACGCCGCCCGCGCCGCCGACCCCGCGGTGAAGAACAACCTGCGCATGGTGGCGGCGCTGGACTGCGACAGGCTCGCCTCGATCCTCGCCGAGGCCGAGGGGCTGGTCTCGGGCGACGAGCTCGCACGCGTGAGGTTCCTCGGCCGCGGCGTGGAGATCGGCCGCTGGATGAAGCGTCTCGCGGAGGCCCGGGGCCGGCCCGGCGCGAAGCAGTACAACGCCCTGGTCGACGAGACGCTGCGCCTCCTCGAGGCGGAGGACGACGTTGTGGTGAATCCCGCGCGGTTCATGTCCCGCAAGGCGAACCTCTTCCTCCTCGAGCCGCTCCTCCTGAAGAGGTAGCCGCATCCCGACTGCATGAAAGACAGCATGAAAGACAGCATGAAAGACACAAAAGGAACGTCCGCCATGAACACTGACTCCGATCGCCGCCATGCGCAGGCGCTACCGCGTCGCGCGCTTCAGAAACGGGTCGCCCGCGGGCGCCCTCGACCTCTCGGAGGTGCAGGCCGCCCTGCCGGACGGGTGGGTCGTGCGCTCGTTCGGGAGCTACATCTCGCTTGCGAGGATGTCCGGCGCGGTCGTCACGGTGCGCTGACGTGGAGGGGAGCCCGACCATGGAGGGGATTTCGATGAGAGAGATGGCCGTCGCGGCGGTGATTCTCGCCTCGCTGGCGCCGGCGCCGCTTTGCGCCGACAGGCCGGCCGCGCTCGTGACCGGGGCGCAGGCGGACGTGAAGGTGCTGTCGGCGGACGTGGTGAGCCGGGCCCGCATAGTGCACGACAACTACATCCGCAAGTGGCTCAGGCCTTCCGAGTACGGCAGGTACTCGTTCGTGTACTTCGGCGACTTCCTCGCGAGGGGCCTTCCGCCCGGAAGCGACTGGTCGAGGGAGGAGGACTTCGAGGCGGCGAGGCGGTACGTGGAGGGCGGCGGCGTGTTCGTGCTCTCCGGCAGCTGCGCGCGCGACCTCGTCGCCACGCAGCCGAAGGCGAAGGACCTGGTGGGCTTCGGGAGGAGCGGCGACGTGACGCGCAGGGACTTCGGCAGGGGAAGGGTGTACCTCGTGGAGCCGCTGCTCGGGCGGCTGAGGCTCTCGTTCAACGGCGAGCCGCTCGGGAGCCCGGACGAGGCGGGCCGCTTCGTGCTGAACGAGAACGGGCGGAGGTACGAGGCGCTGAAGGGGCTGTACTCGAGGCTCTTCGCGGAGCTGCCGGGCGTCGAGCGCGAGACGGGCGAAGTGGAGTGGGGCGACAGGCCGCTCGGGCCGAGGGGGACTCTCTCCCTGCCGCGCGCCTTCCGCCGCGCGCCGGAGTACCGCGAGGCGCCCGCCGGCGGGGAGGGCGTGACGCTGTACCGCAGGAAGGGGTTCTTCCGCTCGGAGGTGCGGGCGAGGATCGTCTGCGCGGACTCCGACCCCGAGACCAGGGCGCTCGCTGAGGAGGTCGCCTGGCACCTCGGGAAGATGGCCGGGGTGGAGTGGCCCGTCTCCGAGGCGGGCGGCGACGGGCCGGAGGTGGCGCTCGCGCACGACGGCGGGGCGGGGCAGTCCTCCCGGATCCGGGTGGAGGGCGAGAGGGTGGTCCTCTCCGGTCAGGGGGAGGGGCTCTCCCACTCCGTCACGTTCTTCCTCGAGTCGCTCGGCGTGCGCTACCTGTGGCCCGGCGCGCTCGGCAAGGTGATACCGCGCAGGGACCGCATCGAGTTCGCGGGCCCGCCGCTCGACTACGTGCCGGAGCTCAGGACGCGCGAGCTGCGCGGGCATCTCGACCTCGGGATAGACAGGCCCGGCAACCGCTCGTTCCGCGCCTGGCACGGCGTGAACGACATGCGCGAGAGGCGCATCACGGGCGGGCACAACTTCATGGACTACTGGAAGAGGTACGGCAGGAGCCATCCCGACTGGTTCGCCATGCAGCCGGACGGCTCCCGCCGGCAGGACGACGACGCCGGGAGGTTCGCGTCGCTCTGCCTCTCCTCCGAGGGGCTCGTCTCGCAGGCGATAGCCGACAAGCTCGCTGAGTTCGCCCGGCGGACGGACAGGGACGTGCTCGGCATAGGCCTTCCGGACGGCGGCCCGACGATGCAGTGCCTGTGCCGCGCCTGCCGCATGCTCGACCCGGTGAACGCGCCGCCGAAGAACGTGGGCGTGCCGTACGTGTCGCTCACGGACCGCGTGCTCGCCTTCGGCAACCGCGTGGCTGCGGCCGTGGCGGCGAAGTTCCCGGGGAAGGGCCTCCACATGCACGCCTACGCCGAGTACGAAGACCCTCCCGTGCTCGTCAGGCCGCACCCGGCGATGTTCATCGACTGCGTGGTGGGGGACTACTCGCGTCCGGAGGGCCTCGCCAAGGCGCGCGGGGACGTGGCGGCGTGGATGAGCTTCGGCAACCGCGTGAGGTGGCGGCCGAACCTCCTCATGGGCTTCCAGACCATGGTGCCGCAGAACTACTCGCGCGTCCTCTTCGAGGACCTCGAGACGATGAAGGCCAACGGGCTCTTCGGCACGGACTTCGACTGCTTCTACGAGCTGTGGTCGTCGATGGCCATCACGTACTACACGCTCGCCAAGGCGCACCTCAACCCGCTGCGCCAGTCGTACGACGCGATCGTGGACGACTACTGCCGAGCCGGGTTCGGCCGGGCTGCCGGGCACGTGAGGCGGTACTTCGACGCGCTCGAGGAGATGACGGACGCCGCCCGCGCCGCCGACCCCGCGGTGAAGAACAACCTGCGCATGGTGGCGGCGCTGGACTGCGACAGGCTCGCCTCGATCCTCGCCGAGGCCGAGGGGCTGGTCTCGGGCGACGAGCTCGCACGCGTGAGGTTCCTCGGCCGCGGCGTGGAGATCGGCCGCTGGATGAAGCGTCTCGCGGAGGCCCGGGGCCGGCCCGGCGCGAAGCAGTACAACGCCCTGGTCGACGAGACGCTGCGCCTCCTCGAGGCGGAGGACGACGTTGTGGTGAATCCCGCGCGGTTCATGTCCCGCAAGGCGAACCTCTTCCTCCTCGAGCCGCTCCTCCTGAAGAGGTAGCCGCATCCCGACTGCATGAAAGACAGCATGAAAGACAGCATGAAAGACACAAAAGGAACGTCCGCCATGAACACTGACTCCGATCGCCGCCATGCGCAGGCGCCGGACGCCGCGCGCCGCGCCTCCGACCGTCTCGACTGGGGCTGCCTCCTGCAGCTCGGCTCCAACATGTGGGACGACTTCGATTCCGGTCCAGACGACTGGGCCAGGAGCGAGGAGGAGGAGAAGCGGCGCCCGAACCCCTACGGTCCCAGCGGAAGGCGGCGCTCCAAGTACCATTCGTATCTCCAGTGCCACGAGGACGTGTGGAGGAGATGCGTGGACCACGCCGCCGAGAGGGGCCTGCGCCTCGTGTTCGTGGACATAGGGGAGGCCATGGAGTACCCGAGCCATCCCGAGCTGCGCGTCGCCGGGACCTGGAGCGTGGAGAAGATGCGCGGGGAGCTCGCGCGGATGCGCCGGCTCGGCCTCGAGCCGTGCCCGAAGCTCAACTTCTCCTCGTGCCACGACTCCTGGCTCAAGGAGTACCACCGGATGCTCTCCACGGGCGCGTACTACCAGGTCGTGGCGGACGTGATACGCGACGCGGCGGAGATATTCGACGGTCCGCGCCTCTTCCACATAGGGTACGACGAGGAGATGGAGGCGGCCGCGTTCAACCACTTCCACGTCACGGTGCGCCAGGGCGAGGGCTGGTGGCACGACCTCTTCTACACGGTCGACCAGGTCTCCAGGACGGGGGCGCGCCCGGTGATGTGGGCGGACGCGATGTGGACTGGGCGCGAGGAGTACCTCAGGCGGATGTCGAAGGACGTGCTTCAGTCCAACTGGTACTACCGCAGCGACTTCTCCGAGAAGAAGCTGAAGTGGAACTACGAGTTCGAGAAGCGCGGCGGATGGGGGGAGACGGTGAACGGGGCCGCGGCCTTCCGGGCCCTCGACGAGGCGGGCTTCGACCAGCTGCCGTGCACGTCCAACTGGTCCGAGGACTCCAGCGCGGACGCCGTGGTCCGGCACTGCATGGAGAACATCGACCCGTCCCGCCTCAAGGGGTTCTACACCGCGCCGTGGACGCGGATGGTGCCGGACGCGCCCGAAGTCCGCGGCCTGTCCAAGACGCTCTCGGCCCTCGACCTCCTCGCGGCGGCCAGGGCGCGTGTAATGGGCTAGCCTTAGCCGGGCCGCGAGCACAGGACCGGCGCATTTGGATTTCCAAGGGCAGATTGATGGCATTCAGGCCGGGCGTCGGTCCTGAACCTTCAACCTTCAGTCTTCAATCTTCAGTGTTCAGGCGTTGACGGGGCTTTCAGGCCGTTCAACGGCGGGGCCTGGCAGGCGCTTGCATTTGCCTTGCGATTTGGTACAATGCGGCGCATGAAAACGACTACATGCGGTCTGGTGGCGGCGGCGCTCTGCGCGGCCGGTGGCGTTTGCGCGGCACTCGCCGCGGAGGGAATGGAGGGGTCGGTCTGGATCTCCGTGCCGGACGCCCCCGTGATGGACGAGGTCGTCAAGGGCGACTCCGTCGCCGCGCCGGGGACGAGCTGGTTCGCGCGCGAGCTCGTCAACGAGGGCGACGTCGTCTCCGCGACGTGGACGACCTCCGGCCTCGGCGTCTACGAGGTCTACGTGAACGGCCAGCGCGTCGGCGACGACTTCCTCAAGCCCGGCTTCACGCACCCCGAGAAGACGAAGTACTCCTTCTCCTACGACGTCACGAGCGCCATCCGCCGCGAGAAGGGCGCGTCCAACGTCTTCGCCGCCGAGGTGTCCGCCGGCTGGTGGCGCGACAAGGTTGTCTCGCCCGTCGGGCGCAAGGGCTTCGCCGGCCGGAAGAGCGCGTTCCGCGGC
>CAVERN010000071.1:7498-8792 GCA_963618095.1 bacterium
GGCGCGACGCGCCGCTACGGCACGAACGTCAAGGACTGGAAGGCGGGGATCGCCGGCCCGGTCACGCTCGCGTCCATCTTCGAGGGCGAGCGCTACGACGCGCGGCAGAGGCCCGGCCACGAGACGTGGCGCGCGTTCGGCGCGCCGGAGGAGAACCGCGAGTTCAGGGGCGAGATCCTGCCGACGGACGGCGCGGAGGTGTGCCTGCGCGAGGACCTCGCGCTCAAGCCCGTGAAGGCGTACACGTGGAAGGGGGTGGACGGCGCGAGCGACGCGGCGTTCGGCAGGGTGAAGGTCGTGCGCGAGTTCGCGTCCGACGGCCCGTTCGAGATCGGCGCGGGCGAGACGTTCGTCGCGGACTTCGGGCAGAACGCGGCGGCGGTGCCGGCGTTCGTGTTCGCGGCGGCGGAGGGGACGGTGCTGACGGCGAAGCCGGCCGAGATGCTCAACGACATGAACGGCCTCAAGTCGCGCGGCAACGACGGCCCGGAGGGGAGCGTCTACCGCGTCAACCTGCGCGTCGGCCACGAGACGGGGCGGCTCGTGGAGTACACGTTCGCGGGCAGGGCGGTGGAGAGGTATCTGCCGCGCTTCACGTTCTTCGGCTACCGCTACGTGTCGATCACGGCGACGGCGCCGGTCACGATCCTGCGCCTCGCGAGCGTGCCGGTGACGTCGATCCGCCGGGACATGGAGCGCGGCTCGCTCGTGACGGGCTCGGCGGACGTCAACAAGCTGATCTCGAACGTCTACTGGGGCCAGCTCTCGAACTACCTCTCGGTGCCCACGGACTGCCCGCAGCGCAACGAGCGCCTCGGCTGGGCGGCGGACACGCAGGTGTTCACGGAGGCGGCGAGCTTCAACGCGGACGTCTGCGACTTCCTGCGCAAGTGGATGCGCGACGAGCGCGACAGCCAGGGCGCGGACGGCGGCTTTCCGAGCGTGTCGCCGCTCGCACAGTACGGCCGGCAGACGATGCGCATCGGCTGGGCGGACGCCGGCGTGATCGTGCCCTACCAGGTCTTCAAGCAGTACGGGGACCGCCGCATCGTGGACGAGAACTGGTCGGCGATGGAGAGGTTCGTCGCGCACGCCGCCGAGACGAAGTACGCCCACGAGAGCATCAGGGAGGAATGCGGCAACGGCCAGTACAACGACTGGCTCTCCCTGACGCGCCTCGAGAGCTGCCCCTACAAGCCAGAATACGACGCCTACCAGACGGTGAACGGCAAGCGCGGCCCGAAGCCGGAGGCCGTCCGCTACTGGGACTACCTCGGCGGCTGCTACTGGATCT
>CAVERN010000072.1:0-8791 GCA_963618095.1 bacterium
CCGGCGAAGCAGCAGAGGGCGACGCACGCCGCCATCAGTCTAGAGGTTGCCCCCCGAATGGGTGACACGAACTCGGATGGATGGGCAATGTTACCGACCGCGAATTTCGATTTCATTTTTCCGTTCCTTTTTTGGGCCCGCCATCAATTGGCCAGCGTAACACTCGCTGCATGACTAATGCAGACAGGGACTTCCCTGTGTTCGGCGCGTAATGTATCAGATTCAGTTGGGGCTGTAAAGGTAGGGCGGGCAGGGTATATCAAGACACGCTCGCGGCGGGCGTTGAGGTAGGTCGTCATGAACTCGCGCTGAAGCGGCGAAAGATGCGGCGTATCGCCGACAAGCGCCGCGAAGTCGAGCGCGGCGATGCGCGGACGCAGCTGTTCGAATAGGAGAGGTCGTTCGGCTTGCCGGCGGCGGACGGCGGGAACTTCAGGAGCCAGACCGCGCCTTCGAACGACACGGCGATCTTCTTGCCGTTCGCGCCGTTGTAGGCGCGGCCGGGGACGCGGGGGCAGGACGTGAAGTCGACCTCTTCCATCTTCGTCAGACCTCCTTTCCGCGCAGGAACTTGTCGCGCAGATACTCGGCGTGCTCGTGGGTGATCGCCTGGTCGTCGATCTCCGCGCCGTTGATCGACCCGTAGAGCTCGCCCCAGAGGCAGTCCAGCAGGGACGAGCCTTCGGCGCGGCCGCGCTTGTAGGCGTCGAGGTCGTGCTGAAGGTAGCCCGGAAGGCCATGCTCCCACGCGCGATGGCGGGCGTCTTCTTCGTCTCGCGGAACCGCTGCGGCGGAGGCTGTCTGTGAATGCAAAGCCATTGATGGTGCGCATGATACCAAATCCGCGCCGCCGCGTCTATTGTGGTTCCCGTGCGTTTGTAATGGGTTAATGTTATGTGCAGATGAACACGACGCCCGGGTTTGGCGAGCGGCGGAACCTGGCCGGGATGGACGCCGAGTCAGGGAAGGCGAGAGACTGTTCGGAGAGAATGTCGCCGGCCAGCTCGCCGTCCAGAAATCCGCGGATGTGGTTCTGCCGCAAGTAGACGCGGCAGGCGGCGAGTACTGCCGACTTGATGCGGCTGGTCCCGCCGCTCGACCCGTATCCTGTGACGACGGCAAAGAGCCGCGGACCGCCGCCGCGTGATGCCGCGACGAGCCGCTCCAGCCGCGCCAGCGCGTCGTCCACGCGCATTCCGCAGGCATGCAAGTCGTATTCGGGAACTTCCACGGGCGGAGATTATACCATATGAATGAAGCGGGGCGACGCCCATGGCGTCGCCCCGCGCTGCCTTCGCATCGGCTATTCTGCCGACATCAGAACGGCAGCCTGCCAGCCGGCTTGTCGCACGGGACGGGATTCTTCACGCCGTCGAGGATCTCCGTGCCGACGACCTTCACGGGATAGCCGGAGACCTCCGCCTTCACCTTCTTGAACACGAAGTAGTCGTCAGTGGTGATCGTGTAGCGCGCGGCGGCGATCGAATCGCACTTGGCGGCGTCGCAGGCGTTGGCATACGCGCCGTTCTTGACCTTGGCCTGGGCGCCGAAGCCAAACTCGCCCTGGTCGGCGACGTGCGCCGTGGAGCCCCAGCAGATGAAGCCGAAGAGGCAGTTGAGCTGGTCGGTCGCCTGGACGCGATCCTTGGCGATCTCATACTTGATGTGGACCTTGTCCTTCACCGCGCAGGGCTTGAGGCAGGAGCTGCCGCCGTCGTTCTTGTTGACGGTTATGCACCCGCACGCCAGCACGGCAAGAGCGGAAGCCGCTATGAGTTTCTTCATCTTCTTGTCTCCGTTTTGTTTTGTCTTGCGCCCAAGGGACACCTGTCCCAAAAAGCGGGCGCAATCGTACCAAAACGAGCCCTCCGCCGCAAGATGATTCTTCCGGGCATCGCAGATCGCAGATGGGCCTCGCGGCCGCTCACGGCACTATGCGCAGAGCCTTCGAGGGGCCGCGCTCCTTCTCGGAGCGCGCCTTCTCCCAGATTGCCCGCTGGATGTCGTTCGTGGGCGGAGGCGCCCAGCCCTCCACGCACGCCTGCCTGTACGTGGCGGTGAGGTACTCCTTCACGCCGAGGCGGTTGAGGTGGTCGATCACCGGGTTCACCGCCTCCGGGCAGAACGCCTCCGCCCCGAGGGCGTCCAGATCCCCGAGCGACAGCACCGTGCGCAGCACGCACTTGCCCATGCTCGTGTTGGCGGCGCCGTTCACGTGCGCGAACGCCCGCCACATCTCGCGGCGCACGCGCTGGGCGAGAAGCAGGGCGACTGGGGAGTCCGCGGCGAGCGCCCTGACGTTCACCACGCCCCAGCCGGACTCCGGAGCGGCGAGAAGCGTCGGCAGGGCGGGGTCGTCCACCAGGAACACCGCGCCCTTCGCACCCAGCGCCTTCACGAGCGCAGGCGCCGAAGCGATGGCGAAGGAGGATGCGTTGGACGGAGCGGCGTCCAGGCACACGTCGTGGCGCAGGATGCGCGCGATCATCTCCGCCGTCCGCGAGAGATCCGCGCTCGGCACGGCGGACTGCATGTTCACGAAGGAGAACTTCGCCCCGGGCGCGTGCGGGCGGGGGACGAACCCGCCGGTGCGGCGAAGCATCCTCTCCCGGAACGCCAGGCGCGCGGCCTCGCGCTCCGCGGGCGTAAGCGCCTTCTTCGGCGCATTCCCCTTCTCGCCCGCCGCCGCGGCAGTCCGTGCAGCCGCGCTCGCGCTCGAATTCGTGCTCGCCGCCGCCGCGACCGCCGCAGTCCCTATCGCCGCGGCCATCATCGCCGCCCTCATCATTCCAGTCATCTCTCTCCCCCCTTTCATCAACCCACTACCCACTACTAACTACCAACTGTCTACGGATCCACCGCCGCGCCGTCCGCGCCGAGCTCGCACGCCCCTGCGGCGCGCAGCTCGTCGTTCGCCCTCTCGAGGAAGGCCGAAGCGTCCGGCGAGCCGGACCTGAGCATCTTCACGTACTCTCCCCGGTAGAGCTGCACGAGGTTCGCCCGGCGGTTGTGCTCCGCCTCGATCCGGCAGTACGCCTGGCCGAAGGTGAGCCCCTCGTCGTCAATCAGCCGCTCCATCTCGCGCTTCATCGTCTCGACGCGCTCGCGCGTCCTCGAATCCTCGGGCGTGTCGCCCTCCGCCGGGACGACGCCCTCGGAGAGGGACTCCACGAACTCGCGCTCCGCGTTCGGAGGCATGGGCGGCATCGGCGGCGTCATCATGTCGCGCCGCCGCGTGGCGATGAGCTCGAGGTGGCGCTCCACTCCGCGCTTGAAGAGAGGCGCCTTGTACTCGCCCACCTGGTGCTCGTTCGTCTTGGTGAACACCTCCTCGACGCTCCTGAACCAGTGGATGCCGGGCTTGAGGCGCACCATCGAGACAGCCTCGGCGATCGTCTTGGGCATGACCTTCGGCAGGAGCGGGTTCGCGGGAGGCGCGTTCGTGGCGGCCGCCTTCGCCTCTGCGACGGAGTTCGTGGCGGCCGAGCGCGCGGGCAGGGGCAGGCGCTTCGCCCTCCTCGCGGGGGCCTTCGCGCCATCAGGAGCCTTCTTCCCGCAGGGCCACGCCAGATACGCGACGGTCGCCACGGCGAGCGCGAGAAGCGCGGCGACGGCGAACGCCGCCCCTCGCCGACGCGGCGAAGGCGACTCCGGCTTCGCCCCGGAGCCCCCCGCGCTGACTGAACTGTTCCACATCTCCCGTACCCTCCTATGCTTCGGCGCGGGATTATAGCACATTTGCGGCCTGCGGTTTGCGCTTGCCTGGACGGGTTCGGCAATGCATTTTTCTGTCGGCGTTTTTTCCTTGTTCCATGCGCGGCGAATGTATATAATCGTCCCCCGTTTTCATCACAGATCGGAGTAGTGGCGAAATGGCGGAAGAACTTCAGGGTCTCATCGAGAGGATAAACCGCGACGGCGTGGAGAAGGCCAACGCGAAGGCCGCGGAGATAGTCGCGTCGGCCGAGTCGCGCGCGGCCGACATCGTCAGGAAGGCGCAGGACGCGGCCGACAGGAGCGCGGCGGCGGCGCGGGAGTCCGCCGAGCAGTCCGCCGAACGCGCGAGGGAGACGATCCGCCAGGCGGCGCGGGACGCGATCATATCTGTGGAGAGGTCAGTGACGCGCATCCTCGAGAGGCTGCTCGCGGAGGACGTGGACTCCGCGCTGGCGGACCCCGCCGTGGCGACCGCCGTCGCCGGGGAGGCGGTGAAGGGCCTGGCGGGGGACGCCGAGGTGTTCGCGGGGGCGAAGGTCGCGGAGGCGCTCAGGGCCCAGCTGGCCGCCAGGGGCGGCTTCAGGGTGACGCTCGACGACTCGGTCGGGTCCGGCTTCACGGTGAGGCTCGACGGCGGGCGCGTGGAGCACGACTTCACCGGCGCGGCGATCGCGGCCGAGCTCTCGAAGAGGCTCCGTCCGGACCTCGCGAAGATCGTCGGAGAGGCGTAGGGCGCGGAGACCTGGGCGGAATGTCTGTCGATTACATAGTCGCGTCTCTGAAGCCCCTCTCGTTCGACGGCCAGGCGCCGTATTCGTGGGACGAGTTCTTGTCGCTCATGCCGGAGGGCTTCGAGGTTCCGGACGCCGCCGCGGGCACCGGCCCCGAGAGATGGCGCGACCTCGAGACGCAGCTCCGCAACGCGATGGCCTCGGCGCGCGGAGGCGACAGGTACCGCCGTCCGGCGCGCGGATGCGACGTCTACTGGCAGGGCCGGGTGGCGGCGGCGTTCCAGGAGCCGGACCCTCTCAGGCGGTCCTCCGCCCTCGACCGGGTGTGGTGGGACGCGGCCGGCGAGCTGACGCCCGCGTCCTCCCCGCTCTCGCTCGGGGCGCTCGAGACGTACGCCGTGAGGCTCAGGATCGCCATCAGGAGGTGTCGCGTCTCGGCGGAGGCCGGGAGCGCCGCGTTCTCGCGCCTCGCCGCCGAGGCGGAGAAGGCCGGGAGCGCATGAGCCGGGCCGACGAGGGCTTTGCATTTAGGGGGAATCCATGGCAGCATCAGGAAAGATTGTCGCAGTAAACGGGAACATGATCACGGTCGCCTTCTCCGGCGCCGTGGCGCAGAACGAGGTCGGATACGCCCTGCTGGGCGACAAGAGGCTCATGGCGGAGATCGTGCGCGTGCGAGGCTCCAGGTGCGACATGCAGGTGTTCGACTCCACCACCGACCTGATGGTCGGCGGGGACGTGGAGTTCACCGGGGAGCTGCTCGCCGCCGAGCTCGGGCCCGGAATGCTCGCGCAGGTGTACGACGGTCTGCAGAACCCCCTCCCCCAGCTCGCCGAGGAGGCCGGGAAGACGTCGCGCGAGGCGGGGTTCTTCCTCCAGCGCGGGATGTCCATCCCCGGGCTCTCCCGCACCCGCAAGTGGGACTGGCATCCGACCGCCGAGATCGGCCGGCGCGTCACGGCGGGCGATGCGCTCGGATGGGTCACCGAGGGCATCTTCGACAACAGGAGGAACGCGCAGGGCGTGTTCATGCCGGGGCACAGGATCATGGCGCCCTTCGCCCTGCGCGGCGCCTACGTGGTGAAGTCCCTCGCCCCGGCGGGCGACTACACGGTCGAGGACACGATCGCGACGCTCGAGCCCGAGGCCGGGGGCGAGGCCGTGCCGGTGAGGATGATGCAGCGCTGGCCCGTGAAGGTGCCGATCAGGTGCTTCTCCGAGCGCCTGGCCCCGAGCGAGACGCTCGAGACCACGGTGCGGACGATCGACACGTTCTTCCCGGTCGCTGTCGGCGGCACCTACTGCATCCCCGGGCCGTTCGGCGCGGGGAAGACGGTGCTGCAGCAGACCACCGCCCGGTACGCGAAGGTCGACATCGTGATCTCCGCGGCGTGCGGCGAGCGCGCCGGCGAGGTCGTGGAGACGCTGAAGGAGTTCCCGGAGATCGTCGACCCCAAGACCGGCAAGTCCCTGATGATGCGCACGATCATCATCTGCAACACCTCGTCCATGCCCGTCGCCTCCCGCGAGGCGTCCGTGTACACGGCCGTCACGCTCGCGGAGTACTTCCGCCAGATGGGGCTGAACGTGCTCGTGCTCGCTGACTCCACGTCCCGCTGGGCGCAGGCGATGCGCGAGCTCTCCGGACGGCTCGAGGAGATCCCCGGCGAGGAGGCGTTCCCCGCGTACCTCGAGTCGCGCATAGCCGCGTTCTACGAGCGTGCCGGGCGGGTGAGGCTCAGGGACGGCTCCACCGGGTCCGTGACGATCGGCGGCACCGTGTCGCCCGCCGGCGGCAACTTCGACGAGCCCGTCACGCAGGCGACGCTCAAGGTCGTGGGCGGGTTCCACGGCCTCTCGCGCGCCCGCTCCGACGCCCGCAGGTACCCTGCGATCGACCCGCTGGAGTCGTGGAGCCACTACCGCCCGGTGATCGAGCAGGACCGCGTAGAGAGGGCCCGCGCCATCCTCCGCAAGGGCAGCGAGGTCGGGCAGATGATGAAGGTCGTCGGCGAGGAGGGAACGTCACTCGGCGACTTCACCACGTACCTCAAGGCGGAGTTCCTCGACGCCGTCTACCTGCAGCAGAACGCGTTCTCCGACTCCGACGCCAGCACGCCCGTGGAGCGCCAGAGGACGATGTTCGGCATCGTCGAGAAGGCGCTCCTCTCGGACTACGGATTCGAGGACAAGGAGTCCACCCGCGCGTTCTTCATGGACCTGCAGCAGGCGTTCATAGACTGGAACGACAAGCGGGCCGATTCGCCGGAGTTCGCCGCCGGGCGCGACGCGCTCGTCGGCAAGATCGAGGCCGCCGCCAGGAAGAAGGCGTAGCCCCCTACCCCCTGCGGCGCCTCTCCGAGGTGCCCGGTATGCCGATGGCCTCGCGATACTTCGCGACCGTGCGGCGCGCGACTGGGTAGCCGAGCGCCTTGAGCCTCGCGGAGAGGACCTCGTCCGAGAGCGGATGCGCCTTGTCCTCGCCGTCGATCAGCCGCCTCAGGTCGTCGTAGACCGCCTCCTTGGTCACCACGTCCCCGCCGGAGGTCGCTATCCCCTGCAGGAAGAAGTGCCTCAGCTCGACCGTCCCCTTCGGCGTCGACGCGTACTTGTCGTTCACCGTGCGCGAGACGGTCGTCGGATGCACCCCTACCTTCTCGGCCACCTCGAGCATGGTGAGCGGGACGAGCCCCTTGAGCCCGGCGGAGAAGAACCCCGGCTGCCTGTCGAATATCTCCTGGGCGATCTTGCGGATCGTGTCCTCGCGGTGCTCTATCGCGTCCATCAGCTGGTGCGCGGCGGCGAGGCGCTCCTTCAGGTACTCCTTCGCCTCCCTGGGGACGGACGGATCCTCGAGCATCCTGAGGTACGCCTTCGAGATGCGTATCTCGGGAAGGGAGCGGCCGTCCACCTCCGCGACCCACCTTCCGTCGAGCAGCACCGCGTGCACCTCCGGCTTCACTATGCGGTTCGCCGTGCCGGAGCCCTCGTACGCCCTTCCGGGCTTCGCCTCGAGCGTGCGCAGCTCCGCGAGCGCCCTGCGATACTCATCGTGCGTCAGCCCAAGCGACCGCAGGATCCTCTCCTCGTTGCCGGACGCTATGTCGCCAAGGTGGTTCTCTATCAGGAGGCGGACCTCGTCCTCCCAGGGGGAGTCGTCCAGGGCGTCCATCTGCGAGAGGAGGCACTCCCTGAGATTCCGCGACCCGCACCCGGCGGGATCGAGCCTGCGTATCTGCGCAAGGACCCCGAGCACGTGCGCCTCGTCCGTCCCGGACACCATCACCACGTCCGGCATGGAGCCGACGAAGTAGCCGTTGTCGTCCAGCTGCCCGATCAGCATCTCGGCGAGCGGGCGGTCTTCCGCCGGAATGTCCGACAGCGCCAGCTGCCCCTCCAGATGGCCCTGGAGCGTCTCCTTGCACACCTGGTTGTCGAAGAACCTCTGCCTACGCTCCGCGGCGTCCTCGTCGAAGTTCACCGACGGGCACGCCTCGTCGTACGGCGCCGCGTCGGCGACGGCCTCCTCCTTCCTGGACGCGGACGACTCGGCGACGCCCATCGGGACCTCGAGGGGGTGCTCCACCTCCTCGATCAGCGGGTTCTGCCCGATCTGCGCGACGATCTCCTGCCGGAGCTCCTGCAGGTTCATGGCAAGGATGCCTATCGACTGGCGCATCGCGGGCGCCAGCTGCTGCGCAAGCCTCTGTCCTTGCCGGAGCGAGAGCATGAAGCCCGCTCTCCCGCGCTACGCGGTCTGCGCCAGGAAGCGCAGATCGTTCTCGTACAGCCACCTGATGTCGGGGATGCCGTACTTGATCATGGCGATGCGCTCCACCCCGAAGCCGAACGCATACCCGGAGACCGACTCGGGGTCCCAGCCGACGTGCCTGAACACGCGGGGATCGACCATGCCGGCCCCGGCGATCTCGATCCAGCCGGACTGCTTGCACACCTTGCACCCCGCCCCCTTGCACACGTGGCAGCGGAAGTCCACCTCGACGCTCGGCTCGGTGAACGGGAAGAAGTGCGGGCGGAAGCGCACGCCCCCGTCTCCCATCATCTCCTTCGCGAAGTAAGAGAGCACGCTCTTGAGGTCGGCGAGCGACACGGGCTTCACGTCCACGTACAGCCCCTCGATCTGGTGGAAGTTCGCGGAGTGGGTGGCGTCGGTGGTGTCGCGCCTGTAGGTGCGCCCGGGGCATATGACGCGCACCGGAGGCCTGTTGGCCATCATCGTGCGCACCTGCACCGGCGAGGTCTGCGTGCGCAGAAGGGCGTCCGCCGCGAGCCAGAAGGTGTCGGACCTGTCCTGCGACGGGTGGTGCGCCGGAGTGTTGAGC
>CAVERN010000073.1:0-8788 GCA_963618095.1 bacterium
GTCAGGCTCATAACCTGAAGGTCGTTGGTTCAAATCCAGCCCCCGCTACCAATTTCAGGCCGGCGCTTTGGGCGCCGGCTTTCGCTTTACCGTGGGCGGCCCGTTGTGGTATAATTGGCGGAACGGTTTTCTGACGGAGGAACACATGAAGAAGATGCTATCGGCCAACGAGGCGGTCGCGTTCGGCGCGGCCAATGCGGGCTGCGTTGTGGCGAGCGCGTATCCCGGCACGCCCTCGACCGAGATTCTCGAGAACGTGGCGCGGTTCAAGGACACGGTCCGCTGCGAGTGGGCGGTGAACGAGAAGGTCGCCATGGAGACGGCGGTGGGCGCGTCCATCGCGGGGGCGAGGTCGCTCACGGCGATGAAGCACGTGGGGCTCAACGTCGCGATGGACCCTCTCATGACGTTCACGTACGTGGGCGCGACGGGCGGCATGGTCGTGTGCGTGGCGGACGACCCCGGGATGCACTCGTCGCAGAACGAGCAGGACAACCGCAACATCGCCAAGTTCGCCCGCGCGCCGATGCTCGAGCCGTCCGACTCGCAGGAGGCGTACGACATGGTGCAGGCGGCGTTCGAGATATCGGAGAGGCACCAGGCGCCGTGCTTCCTCCGCCTGACGACGCGCACGTCCCACTCCTCGTCGCTCGTGGACCTCGGGGACTTCCGTCCCGCCCCGCATCCGCTCATCCCGTACAGGAAGGACATCTCGAAGACGATCCCAGTGCCGATGTTCGCGCGCGCCCAGCGGCTCAGCGCGCAGAAGCGCACGGAGGCGCTGTCCAGGGAGGCGGGCGAGTCGCGCTTCAACCGCGTCGAGAAGGGGCTCACGTCGCTCGGCATTGTGACCTCCGGCGTCTCGTACCAGTACGTGAAGGAGGTGTTCCCGGAGTACTCCATCCTCAAGCTCGGGTGGACGAACCCGCTGCCGAGGGGGCTCGTGGAGGAGTTCGCGAAGGGCGTGGACCGCGTGCTCGTGGTCGAGGAGCTCGACCCGTTCCTCGAGGAGCAGATCCGCGCGATGGGCATCAGGGTCGTCGAGCACGAGACGGAGATGAACATGCTCGAGCTGAACCCCGACCGCGTGCGCGCGCTGCGCCACGAGGTGCTTGGGGACGTCCCCGCGCCCGCGGCCGCCGCCGCGCCGGCGGAGGCTCTGCCCACTCGCCCGCCGGTGCTCTGCGCCGGGTGCGGCCACCGCGGCGTATTCTACGTGCTGAACAAGCTCAAGGCCACCGTGACCGGCGACATCGGGTGCTACACGCTCGGCGCGTTCCCCCCGCTGAACGCGATGGACACCACGATATGCATGGGCGCCTCGATCGGCGTCGCCGCCGGGATGAAGAAGGCCGGCTTCAAGGGGCGCATCTGCGCGGTCCTCGGGGACTCCACGTTCTTCCACTCCGGCATCACCGGGATCCTCTCCGCCCAGTACAACGGCACCCCGGTCACCACGGTTGTGCTCGACAACCGCATAACCGGCATGACCGGGCACCAGGACAACCCCGGCTCCGGCAAGACGCTGGCCGGAGACCCCGCCCCGGTCACCGAGATCACGGAGATCGCCAGGGCGTGCGGGCTGAAGAAGGTCGTCACCGTCTCCGCCGACGACCTCGCGGAGCTCGAGAGGGTGCTTGCGGACGCGATGGACGGCGACGAGGGCGCGCTCATCGTCGCGTACGCGCCGTGCCGCATCGCGGCCAAGCTCACGAAGGAGGGGCTCTGCGAGGTCGATTCCGAGAAGTGCAGGTCCTGCGGCGCCTGCTTCAGGCTCGGCTGCCCCGCGATAACGCGCGGGGAGGAGAGCGCCCCCGGCCGCTTCAAGATGAGGATCGACCCGTCCCTCTGCGCCGGGTGCAGGCAGTGCACGCAGGTGTGCAAGTTCGGCGCGATCAGGCGGGTGAGGTAGTCTGCCTCCAAAGGCGTGGCCCATCGGTGAAAGCGATGTCCGACGGCGGAACCCCCAGGCACATTGCCGTGATAATGGACGGCAACGGGCGCTGGGCGGCGTCGCGCGGCAAGCCGAGGCTCGCGGGGCACCGCGCCGGCGTGGACGCCGTCCGGCGCGTCGTCGGATGGTGCCTCGACCGAGGGATAGAATGCCTCACGCTGTACGCCTTCTCCACCGAGAACTGGCGGCGCTCCGCCGCCGAGGTCGACGGCCTCATGCGCCTGATGGGCACCGTGCTGCGGACGAAGGTCGGCTTCTTCGTGGAGCGCAACGTGCGCATCCGGGTTGTCGGGCGCCGGGAGGACCTCCCGCCGTCCCTGCGGCGGCGCATCGCGGAGGCGGAGCGGAGGACGGCGGGGTGCGACGCCATGCAGCTCGTCCTGGCCGTCTCCTACGGAGGGCGCGCGGAGATCGAGTCGGCGGCGTACCGCTACGCCTGCGACGTCCGCGACGGCGCCGTCCGCGCCGACGCCGCGCCGAGCGACGAGGAGTTCCGCCGCTACCTCTACGCGCCGGACGTGCCCGACCCTGACCTCGTGATCCGCACGTCCGGCGAGTTCAGGATCTCGAACTTCCTGCTCTGGCAGTGCGCGTACGCGGAGTTCTGGATCACTCCGACGCTGTGGCCGGACTTCTCAGAGGCCGACTTCGACGCCGCGCTCGCGTCCTTCGCGGCGAGGGACCGTCGCATGGGGGGCGCAGGGCGATGACGCCGGCCGAAGTGCGCGCCATGCCAGAGGGCGAGCTTCCGGCCCTGGCCGGGAGGATCCGCTCGCGGATCGTCTCTGTGGTCTCCGAGAACGGCGGGCATCTCGCGGCGTCGCTCGGGGCGGTCGAGCTCGCGATCGGGCTTCTGCGCACGTTCGACCCCGAGAGGGACCGGGTGCTGTGGGACGTGGGGCACCAGGCGTATGCGTGGAAGATCCTGACCGGGCGCGAGGAGGCGTTCGGCACGCTCCGCCGCCACGGCGGCGTCTCCGGCTTCCCTAACCCCGCCGAGTCGCCGTGCGACGCGTTCATCGCGGGCCACGCGGGGTCGGCGCTCGGCGCCGCCGTGGGCCTGGCCGCGGCGAGGGAGCGCGCGGGCGCCGGCGGCCACGTGGTCGCGGTGGTGGGCGACGCCTCGCTCGCGAACGCCGGCTCGCTCGAGGCGCTGAACTGCTGCACGTCCCTCGCGAAGAAGGTGATCGTGGTCGTGAACGACAACGCGATGTCCATCTCCAGGAACGTGGGGGCGTTCGCCCGCGCGCTCGGCAGGCTGCTCTCGGACGTGCGCTACAACCGCGCGAAGGCGGCGGCGGAGCGCACCGGGCACCGTCTGCGCCTCACCTTCCTGCGCGACCTCTACCACCGCGCAGAGCAGACCTTGAAGTCGCTCTGGCTCGGCAACTCCCTCTTCGAGTCGCTCGGCCTGCGGTACATAGGGCCGGTGGACGGGCACGACCTCGCCGCCGTGGCGGGGGCGCTGCAGGTGGCGAAGGAGGACAAGCGCTCCGTGGTGCTGCACGTGGTGACGAGGAAGGGGCGGGGCTTCCCGCCGGCGGAGGCGGACCCCACGACCTGGCACGGGGTGGGGCCGTTCGACGTCGCCGCCGCGCTCGCCGGCGCCCCCGCGTTCCGCGCGGGCGCGGAAGGGACCGCGTGGAGCGCCGTCCTCTGCGATTCGCTGGTGCGCCTCGCGCGGAGAGACCCCCGGGTGTGCGTGGTGGTCGCCGCGATGAAGGACGGCACGGGGATGGCGCCGTTCGCGAAGGCGTTCCCGGACAGGTTCTTCGACGTGGGCATCTGCGAGGGCCTGGCCGTGACGTTCGCCGCCGGCCTCGCGAAGGCGGGGATGCGTCCCGTGGTCGCGATATACTCGACCTTCCTGCAGCGCTCGATAGACCAGATCCAGCACGACGTGTGCCTGCAGGGCCTGCCCGTGACGTTCGCGGTCGACCGGGCCGGATGCGTGGGCGCCGACGGCGCGACGCACCACGGCTTCTACGACATCGCCCTTCTCAGGCCGCTCGCCGGCATGAGGCTCGTCGCGCCGACGTGCGCGGAGGACGTCGGCGAGGCCCTCGCCGACGCCCTGGCGTCCTCCGGCCCCGTGGCGATACGCTACCCGAAGGGGATCGCGCCGTCCCGGAGCGAGCTGCTCCGCGAGGCGGGGTCGCCCGCCGCCGCGGCGCCTCGCGGGCGGCGCGTGGCGCTGTGCGCCGTCGGAGACCAGGCGCGGAAGGCGTTCGAGGTGCGCCGCCTGCTCGCCGGGATGGGCGTCGCCGCGGAGGTGCTGCCCGTGCGCGACGTGAAGCCGTTCCGGGGAGAGGTCCCCGAGGCGGACCTGCTTGCGGCGATCGAGAACGGCGTCGCGTGCGGCGGCTTCGGCGAGGCCGTGGGGGCGGACATGAGGTTCGGCTGGCCGGACGCCCCCGTCGGGCACGGGACCGTGGACGAGCTCGAGCGCGAGTGCGGCCTCGACGCCGCCTCGATCGCGCGCGCCATCGCGGCTTCCCCCCGTCTGGCCGCCGGGATCTGATCGCTTATGGTATAATTCACGGCTTTTTGGAGGCGCAAGGTGAAGAAGGACGACAAGACTCTGCAGATCGAGTACCTGAAGAGGATCCTCAACTCGAGGGTCTACGACGTCGCGGCGGAGACGCCGCTCGAGGAGGCGGCCGGGCTGTCGCGCAAGCTGGGGGCGAGGTTCCTGCTCAAGCGCGAGGATCTCCAGTGCGTGCACTCGTTCAAGCTGCGCGGCGCGTACAACAAGATGTCGCAGCTGCCGCGCGAGGCGCTCGGGAAGGGGGTGCTCGCCGCGTCCGCCGGCAACCACGCGCAGGGCGTCGCGCTCTCGGCCAGGAGGCTCGGGTGCAAGGCCACCATCGTGATGCCGGAGACCACGCCGGAGATAAAGGTCGGGGCGGTCAGGGCGCTCGGGGCCCAGGTGGTCCTCTCCGGCGACACCTACTCGGACGCCGCCGAGACGGCCGCGAGGCTCGTGAAGGAGCGCGGGCTCACGTTCGTCCCGCCGTACGACGACGAGGACGTGATCGCGGGGCAGGGGACAGTGGCGATGGAGATCCTCCGGCAGTGCCCGGGGCGGCTCGACGCGGTGTTCGTGCCGATCGGCGGCGGCGGGTTCGCGGCGGGCGTCGCGGTGTACGTGAAGGCCGTGCGCCCGTCCGTGAAGGTCATCGGCGTGGAGCCGGAGGATTCGGACTGCATGGACCGCTCCATCCGCGCGGGGAGGATAGTGGCGCTCGAGGAGCCGGGGCTCTTCGCGGACGGCGTCTGCGTGAAGAAGCCGGGCCGCCTGACGTTCGACCTCTGCCAGCGGTTCCTCGACGGGATCGTGAAGGTCTCCACCGCCGAGACGTGCGCGGCGATAAAGGACGTGTTCGAGGACACCCGGGCGATATGCGAGCCCGCCGGGGCGCTCGCGCTCGCGGCCGCGAAGAAGACGGCGAGGCCAGGCGAGACGTACGCGTGCATCGTCTCCGGCGCGAACATGAACTTCGACCGCATACGCTTCGCCTCGGAGCAGACCGAGATAGGCGAGCGGCGCGAGGCGATCCTCGAGTGCCGCATCCCCGAGGAGCGCGGCGCGTTCAAGGAGTTCATCCGCAGGCTCGGCCGCAGGAGCGTCACCGAGTTCAACTACCGCTACTTCGACGAGCGCAAGGCGTACGTGTTCGTGGGGCTTGCGGTCTCCGACCACGCCGAGACGAAGAAGCTCATCGCCCAGCTCGCCGCCGCGAAGGTCGGCACGATAGACCTCTCGGACGACGAGCTCGCCAAGGAGCACATCCGCCACATGGTCGGCGGGCACACGCGGGGCATAAGGGACGAGGTCGCCTACGCCTTCGAGTTCCCGGAGCGCCCCGGCGCGCTGATGGACTTCCTCGAGGCGATATCGGACCGCTGGAACATCACGCTCTTCCACTACCGCAACCATGGCGCGGACCACGGGAAGGTGCTGGTGGGGATGCAGATCCCGCCGGGCGAGAGGGCGCAGGCCAATCGGACGTTCAAGTCTCTCGGCTACGCCTTCAGGGACGTCACGGGCAACCCGGCGTACAGGCTGTTCCTCGGCAACCGGGGGTGACCTCGGCCGCGTCGGCTAAAGGAGATCGGTGAAGATGAAGGTTGCGGAGATTGCGGAGGCGGTCGGAGGGCGCGTCGAGGTGGACGCGCCCGGCGCGGAGGCGACGTGCGCGTACGCGGGGGACCTGCTTTCGGACGTGATGGGCCATGCCGGCGAGGGCGCCGTGCTGATAACCGTGCAGAACCACCTGAACACGATCGCGGTGTGCACGCTCGCCGGAATCGTGGCGATCGTGATCTGCCACGGGCGGCCGGTGCCGCCGGAGATGGCGCAGGCCGCCTCCCGCGAGGGCGTGGCCATCGTGGTGACGGACCTCTCCCAGTACGCCGCCGCGCTTGCGCTGCGGTCTCTCCCGCCAAGCGTGAAGTGAGGCCCCGATGCACGCCACGATGTCAGACATGATCGCCGACACCGTCCAGAACTCGATCGAGGCCGGGGCGAGCGGGGTGAACGTCACCGTCGAGCACGACGGCCGCCTCGTGCGGGTGAGGATCGACGACAACGGCAAGGGCATGGACGAGCAGACCGTCGCGAGGGCGTTCGATCCGTTCTACACCGAGCCGGGCAAGCACAGCGCGAGGAAGGTGGGACTCGGGCTGCCGCTCCTCAGGCAGGCGTGCGAGGCCTGCGGCGGCGGCGTGGAGCTCAGGAGCAGAAAGGGCGTGGGCACGGTGCTCTTGTACAGCTTCGACCCGTCGAGCATCGACATGCCGCCCCTCGGGGATCTGGCGGACACGGTGCTCGGGCTCTTCAACTACCCCGGCGAGTTCGAGATGTCCTTCACCCACCGCACGCCCGGCGGCGGCTACACGATCCTGCGCAGCGAGCTTGCGGACGCCGTCGGCGGGCTCGAGACCGTGGAGGGCCTGACGCTCGCCCGCGAGTACCTGCGCTCGCAGGAGGAGTCGCTGCGGGCTCCCGCGTCATGACGGACGGAACGCGCAGAGAGCTGGTGGCGTCGCTGCCGTACGTGCTGCCGTTCGCGACGTGGATGGCCCTCATGGCCGCGCTGCCGCCCACCGCCGCGTCGTACGCGGCCAGGTCCGCCGCGACTCTCGCCGTGGGGACTGCGTGCCTTGCCGCCGCCTGGCGGGATGGGGCCGGGGTCCGTTCGCCGCGCGCGCCGCTTCCGGGGAGCGCGCTTGGCCTGCTGGCGGGCGTGGCCGCCGGGCTTGCCGTTCTGTGGCTGTGGATCTGCCTTCCCGCCTGGCCCTTCGCCGAGCCGGCGGCGCCGGATCCGTCGCCGTACGACCCCGCCGTGTGCGGCTGGCCGCTGACCCTCGCCAGGCTCGCCGGCAGCGCGTTCGTGATCGCGCCGGTGGAGGAGGTGTTCTTCAGGTCCTTTCTCTACCGGCGGCTTATCGCCCGCGACGTGCGCTCCGTGCCGCAGTCGCGCTTCGACCTGCAGGCGTTCCTCTGGACGGTGCTGATCTTCACGCTGGAGCACGACCGTCCGCTCGCCGCCGCCGCGGCGGGCGCGGCGTACGGGCTGCTCGCCGTGCGCTTCGGGCTGGCGTCCGCGATCGCCGCGCACGTGACGACGAACCTCGCCCTGGCGGCGTTCGTGATACATGGGGGCGCATGGCGGTTCTGGTGAGCGAGAGGCTGGACATAAGGCTCACCGCCCTCCATCCGGACTTCTCGCGCTCCCGGATAAAGGGCCTCATAGAGTCCGGCTTCGTGAAGGTGAACGGGTCTGTCGCGGCGAAGCCCGGCGCGAAGGTCGGGGACGCCGACGAGATCGAGGTGTTCATCCCGCCGCCCGTGCCCGCCGTGCCGCAGCCGGAGGACATTCCGCTCGACGTCCTGTTCGAGGACGACGACCTGATCGTCGTGAACAAGCCCGCCGGGCTCGTGGTGCACCCCGCGCCCGGCCACTACACGGGCACGCTCGTGAACGCGCTGCTGCATCACTGCCCGAACCTCTCCGGCATCGGCGGGGTGGCGCGTCCCGGCATCGTGCACCGGCTTGACCAGGACACCTCCGGGGTGATGGTGGTGGCGAAGTCGCAGGCGGCGATGGACTCGCTTGCGAGGGACTTCGCGTCCCACGCGAACATGCGCAAGACCTACCTCGCGCTCGTGCACGGGCGTCCGTCCCCGCCAGAGGGGCGCATCGAGAACCGCATCGGGCGGCACAAGGTGAACAGGAAGAAGATGGCCGTCCGGGAGGACGGCGGCAAGCCCGCGATAACCGACTACAGTACCGTCCGGACCGCGCGCGTCCCGCGCGGCGGCGAGGTGTCGCTCGTGCAGTGCGACATCCTCACGGGGCGCACGCACCAGATACGCGTGCACATGGCGTCGATCGGATGCCCGGTGGTCGGCGACGCCGTCTACGGGCGGCGATCGGCGGACAGCGCGCTCGAGCCTCCGCCGGAACGGCAGATGCTGCACGCCTGGAGGCTCACCCTGAGGCATCCGACGAGCGGCAGGCAGATGACCTTCGAGGCTCCGATGCCGGACTGCCTGGCGTGGGCGGCGGGTCACGATCCGCCGGTTGCCGTTCGACTTCAAGGGCTGCGTCGCCGAGATGCTTGCGCATGAGATCGACCTGCCGTCCTGGCTCTGCGACTTGCTGCAGAAGTCTCAAGCCCGTGGCGGGGCCGTCCCCAATGAGGAACTTTTTATGAAAGCCTGGATACAGCGTGTCACTGAAGCGTCCGTCACGATCGACGGCGAAGTCGTCGCGGCGATCGGGAAGGGCTATCTCGTCCTTCTCGGCGTCACGCACACGGACACCG
>CAVERN010000074.1:0-8553 GCA_963618095.1 bacterium
CCTTCATGCGCTTGTAGCGGCAGAGGATGTCGGTGGCCGTGTAGCCCTCGGGATGGCCCACGTGGAGCCCCGCGCCCGACGGATACGGAAACATGTCGAGGCAGTAGAACTTCGGCCTGCCGCCATCCTCCGTGTCGCACTTGAAAGTCTTGTTCTTCAGCCAGTATGCCTGCCATCTCTTCTCGATGGCGGAGAAGTTGTAGTCCATTTTTCCCTGCTCTTGTGCTTGCGGCGCGCCGAAGCCCGACTACGGGTTCCTGTTCAGCGCCGCGTTCCTGTCGTTAAGCTGGTAGACCGTGACCGGGCCGAGCTTCTCGTCGATCGAGAAGCGGTAGAACGGCGCGGCGCCGGGGTACGCGCCCCAGTCGTAGCCCGTGTCCGCCGGGGCGGGGAGCTCGATGGTGCGCGAGAACGCGTCCGCCGTGCCGGGGGCGCCGAAGCTCTCGGGGCAGAGCGTGAACCACCTGATCGGCTGCCACACGCCGTTGACGATGCCGTTCTGGAGCGCGCCCTCGACCTTGAACGTCGCGGAGGTCCAGCTCGACGTCAGCTCGCTGTACGCCGCGCTCGAGGAGCCGGGCTCGAGGCCGCGCAGCATCTGGGGCGGATAGGCGACGTTGGTGACCCGGTTGGAGATCATCATCGAGACGCTGACGAACACGTTCGTGACCTTCACGCCGTCGATGTCGCGCGTGACCGTGGTGCCCACCGCCGAGGCGCCGCTCGATCCGCCGCCCATGCCGGCCTTCAGGATCCACTCCCAGTCGGACGACGCGGAGCTCACGGGCGGTATGTCGAGCCAGTACATCTCCTTCAGGGAGAGCGTCGCCGCCGTGCCGACGGCGTCCGTGACCGGCAGGTTGTCGAGGCCGTAGAACCTGGCGAGCTGGATGTCGCCCTCGTCGTAGCCCTGCAGCCAGTCGAGCACCGCGGGATAGTACGGGTCGGAGGGGTCGATCCCGCCGCCGGCGGCGTCCGTGACCCTGGACGACACCGCCGCAGACGCGTTGACGTAGAACTTGCGCGAGGCGCCGTCCGCAAGCGTCATGTCCGAGAGGTCGAGCGTCCACTGGCCGGCGGCGTCCTTCGCGTACGGGCCCGGCACAGCGGCGCCGGCCTCGCCCTGGGAGTTGGTGGTCACGGAGTCGATGTCGAACCAGTTCTTGACCTCGTAGACGACGCTCGTCGAGTAGGTGCCGGTGAGGACGTCCTGCGGGACGATCAGCACCGCCGAGCTCGACCTCACCGCGCCGTTCTTGACCCAGAGCGAGTTGCGGCTGGAGGGGTCAACGGAGACGTAGATCCACATGTGGCTGCCCTCCGGCGGCTCGAAGTACGAGGGGTCTATCGTCTGCAGCGTCCCGTCCGCCAGCGCGTTGACGCGGCCCGGGGTCTGCGCCATCCAGTTCGTCCAGCAGGAGGGCGTCTCGCCGTGGCCCGTGTACACGCCGAGCGAGTAGTCCTCGGCGGCGGTGCCGTTGCCGTCCGCCCCGGCGTATATCCAGGTGTCGTCCTTCAGCGCGGCCTTCACCTCCTTCAGGAAGTTCGTGCCGTCGTACCTGTAGCTCACGCGGCTCGTGGAGGTGTTGGTGCACATGAACACGATCTCGTGCTCGACGATCCCGGTGGGGCGGAGCAGCCGCACCGCGTACGGATAGCGGACGTTCGGGGGCTGGCCGTAGAACGCCGTCGAGCTCCACGTGCCGTCGTTGAGGTACTTGTGCTCGGCGGTGGAGTACGTGCCGGCCGCCTTCGTCTGCGGGGACTGGATGGCGATGAAGGCGTACTGGCTCGAGCCGTTCTCCGTCTTGCTCGCCACAACGTCCCCGTAGCCGAACGAGGCGAGCGGGTAGCTCACGATCTTCGAGTCTTGCGGCAGGTAGTCTATAGACCACCCGGCCAGGCTCAGGCCCTGCGGCACCGCGACCTCGATGTACTGGTGCACCGAGTCGTCGAGGTCTCCGAACCTGAACATGTTCAGCTCGTTGATCCAGGCGCGCTTGGGCGAAACCTCGTCGAGGATCGTGTACGCGCACTTCGCGCCGCCCTGGTTGTACGGGCTGCCGGTCGCGAACACGTACCACGAGGGCTCGGTCCAGTCCGTCCCCACCTCCATCACGCGGTCGTGCTCCATGCCGTTGCGGTCCTTGTACAGCACTCTGATGCGGTACTGCACCACCTGGTAGCCCCGGTCCCCGGCTATCTGGGCGGGCACGAGCGTGGAGGCGTCGGTCGGGGAGCTCATGTACACGAGGTTGGCCTCCGTCCAGTCCTCCGCCCTCGCCAGCTCCACGTCGAGGTGGGCCTGCGCGTCGTCCTTCCAGCCCGTGTACCCCCACGGGCTCTCGCCCGCGTACCACGACATGAACACGCGCACGGAGCTGCGGTCGAGCTCCTCCTCGAGCCCGGCGGGGACGAGCTGCACCTGCATGCCGAACGCCTCGTTGAGGAGCGGCTGCACGTCCGCGCTCTGCGCCCGGTCGGCGGGGAGCGCCTTCGCGTCGGTCTTCCTCGTGCCGTTGAAGCGGTACGGACGAGGCGGATACGCGAAGGCGAGGCCGGGCGTCATCGGCTGCATCACCGTCACCTCGTCGAGCAGCACGCGCTGTATCGGCACCGGGTTCATCGTGCTGCCCGTGTCGCCGAACTGCGCCCCGGAGTCCGCCTGGTGCATGCGCCCGCCGGCGGCGGCGAACGTCCTCAGCCGCACCGCCGTGAAGTCGGAGTAGTCGCTCGGCATGCGCCACACGTGCTGGCGGAACACGGGCGAGCCGGCCTCGACCTCGATGTTCGTGATCACCGTCCACTTGGCGTCGTCCTCCTCGTCCGGGTCCTCGCACCCGGAGATCGAGACCCACCCGCTCACGCCGTTCGTCTCGAGCATCCTCGCGCTGAACGACACCTGGCCTATCCCGTTCGTGAACTTCGGGGTCTGCACGAACGGGTCGTGCTTCGAGTACTGCGCGACGTCCGGGTCCTCGGCGAAGAGCGGGTCGTCCTCGCCCGCGCCGGCGACGCCGGAGAAGTTCAGCGAGCAGCTCCGCCCGGCGAGGAGGCCGGACGCCGCGTCGCGCGGATGGTCGTACAGCGAGCCGTAGCGGCGCGCGTCCGTGGACATTATGTTCCACCCCCACCAGCTGCGGGCGTCGAGCCGCGGCTCGTCCGTCACCGTGAGCGCGGTGATCGCCACCGCGCCGTAGAGCGAGTCGAGCCCGTTCGTGGACCCGGCGCGCGCGGCGGAGACGAGGTTCGTGTCCATCAGCAGGCGGGCGATGCCGGATATCGGCGAGCGGTAGCCGATGAGCACGTTGGTGCTGCCGCCGGAGCGCTCCTCCGCCGACATCTTCGAGAAGTCGATCACGCCCTTGTCGTGCCAGCCGCCCTCGAGCAGCAGCGACCTCCCCTCGATGTTGCCCTCGTTCACGCCGTTCGTCATCACCTGCACGCGGAGGAGGGCGTTGGAGTCGGCCCACTTCCAGGACACGCCCAGGGCGGATATGCCGTTCAGGAACGGGGTGCGCACGGACATCGGGGCCGTCGCGGCCCCGCGCATCGGCTGCAGCAGCACCGCGCGGTCGTTCACGCGCACGTGGATCGCCACGAGGCCGTCGCCGCCGCGCCCGCCGCGCGTGATCCAGTTGTTGGCGCTGCTGCCGCTGCCGTGCATGATCGAGCGGATCGAGCCGCCGCCGCCGCCGCCGCCGAGGCCGTTGCGCGCGTCCGCCGCCCACGTGGCGGAGTTGTACGTCTCGGACATCCTGTCGCCGTCCGTGCCGCCGTCGCGGCCCTTGCCCGGGCCGCCGCCCGCGCCGTAGCCGTAGTACGCGGCGTTCGCCGTGGTGTTCGTGCCGCCGCCGCCGCCGCCGCCGCCGCCGAGGCCGTCGCTGTCGTCGAGGCCGTAGATCGACTTGAGCGCGTCCCTGATCGCCTCGCTCGGGATGTCCCTCACCTTCACGCCCGTGCCGCCGATGCCCGCGACGCCCGTCACGCCGGCGGTGCCGTGCCCGCCGTCCCCGCCGCGCACGAGGATGTCCGCCGCGCTGAGCGGCGAGCTCGAGGCGCCGCGGTAGACCACCAGGCCGCCGCCGCCGCCGCCGCCCGCGGACTCGCTGATGTTCGTCACGCCCGCGCCCATGCCGGAGCCGTAGGCGGAATACCCCAGGGAGTTCACCGTGACCGCGCCGGTCGAGGAGATCCTGTAGCGCGCCGATCCGCCGCCCGCGCCCCTGGACGACGTGCCGTTCCCGCCCTGCACGTAGCTCGAGCTGTCGCGCCAGTTGCCGCCGCGCCCGCCGCCGTAGCCGTAGTACGTCGTGTAGGAGCTACCGCTCGAGCCGATCTGCCTGATGCGCAGGTAGGAGTTGCCGCCGTTGCTCGACGTGCCGAACCAGTCCGCCCGGTACGTCTTCTTCGTGCCGCTGTTCGGGTTGGCGTTCCAGCCGCTCGAGTTGCCGCCCGCGCCCACGTACACCCGGATCTCCTCGCCGATGTCGAACGGCACGGTGTTCGTTATCGCGAACGCGCTGCCGCCGCCGCCGCCGCCGCCGCCCGCGCCGCCGCCGCCGCCGCCGCCGATGCCGAACGCCCCGAGGAGCGTCATGTTGGCGGACGGAATGAACCTCGCGTACTCCTTGAGCGCCCCGTTGACGGTGTTCGTGAACACGTACACGTAGTCGTCGGCCCTGCCCGGCACCTTGTAGACCACGTAGCCGCACTTCGTGATCGTCGCCACGGGGTCGTTCGTGGAGGCGCCGCCGCTCGCGTACACGTCGTTCGTGCTGGAGGATATCCAGCCCTGCGAGTACGCCCAGCCGTTCATCTCGCCAAGCGAGTCGCCGCTCGTCTCCGCCGCCCACTGCGAGAGCTCGAGGTCGTCCACCACCACGTCGGTGCGGGAGTCATCCTGCGACCCGCCCACGGAGAGCTTCACGTTGCAGCCCTCGAGCGTGTGCGGGGAGAAGACGAGGTTCGTGGCCTGGTAGCTCGAGAGGCTCAGCTCAAGGCCCGTAGGCGACCAGCTCGACGAGTTCCCGGAGGGCGCGGTGAGCAGCTTGATTGTCTGCGCTATCGGCGCCGCGCATACGCCGTAGCCCCACGTTCCGACGTACGTGGGCAGGTCCGGGTAGTCCGACTGGTACTCAGTCCACGTGATCATGCGCCCGGGCGAGAGCGAGCCCCAGTCCTCGGCGATCGAATCGCGCTGCATCTCCACGGTGCTGAACTTGCTGGACGCGTTGTAGTACGGGCCCGCGGACGAGAGGGAGCACCTGTTCAACGCGCCGAACGCCGCCGGGCACTCCGTGGAGCACACGCCGTACGTGCCCTTCGTGTGGTACATCCGGCTGTACTGCTCGACCCCGTTGACCGTGTTCGTCTCGATCTCGCTGTCGGTCACCGAGATGTGGAACATCCTGCCGGAAGTCCCGATGTCCCTGAGCACGGCGTTCTGAAGCAGCCTGTCCCCCGTATAGCCGGAATAGGAGGCGATCTGGTCCTTCGAGACCGCGCCCTCCACGTACGTGCCGTTCGCCGTGTTGTACGCCGCCACGAACACGCTCGTCCACTTGGCGTTGTCCACCACGGTGCTGTTCGCGACCGGGGCGAGGTAGTTGCCGGCGTTGTACTTCCTGTCATCGGCGGTCGTGCCGCGGCCGCTCACGTTGCCGAGGCGGCGGGAGGCGAGCTTCTTCGCCTGCCAGCGGCGCTGGCCGTCCTCCCCCTTCACCACGTTCCAGCGGTATATGGCAAGCTCCAGGAGGCCGTCGGACGTGCCCCACATGGCGACGCGCGAGTTCGCCCACACGCGGGATATGCGCACCTCGTAGCACCCGGCGTTCGGGCGGTAGTACGCGACGAGCGAGATGGATGGCGTTCCGCACGAGATGTCGTTGCGCTCCGGGTAGCTGTTGTGCTGGGGGGTGTGCGTCATCGTCGCCTTCGCGGTGAGCGCGTAGTTGCTGTCGGCGTAGCCATCGTAGCTGACGAAGAAGTCCCCGAACTCGATGTACTGCGCCAGGCGCGCGGAGAAGCTGATCGTGCCGATGCCGCTGGGCTTGTCCACGGGGTCTATGAGCGCGATCGAGCCGTTCCCGCGCCCCTGCAGCTGCAGCGCCATGCCGTTCGCCGTGCTGTTCGTCGCGGCGGTGAAGAAGCCGTTCACGTACATCCCGTTGTCGAAGGTCCAGCCGTTAGGCGTCTTCTGGTTCTGCCCGAAGGGCACGTTGAACGGGAAGTCGGCGTTGCCGGCGTAGGCGTCGAAGTTCTCCCACCACCAGGCGGAGGACGAGCGGGAGAGGTCCCACGATCCCGTGTCGAGCGTGTAGGAGGTCTTCGCGCGCCCCACGTACGTGGTGTTCACGTAGTCGCCCACGTACCTGTTCTCCTCGCCGGGCCGGGGCGTCCAGAGGTTGAAGTCCTGGTACTCGGCGTGGTTTATCGTGAAGGTGTTCGCCGTGTCGTTGAAGTCGATGGAGAGGTACCCGGTGGAGCAGTCGAGGACGACGTCCGTCTCGCCGCCATCGGGGACGGCGTCGAGCGCCTTGTAGCCGTCGGGCACGCGGTCGATCTCCGGCATGTACCAGGTGCGGGACTCCTCCGCCGGCGCGAAGGCCCCGCTCTCCCAGCGGTTCTTCCCCACGATCCTGATGTGGGCGACCTTGCCCGCGTAGTTGGTGCGCGTGTCCACGAACCCGCGCCAGGTGTTGTCCGCCGTCAGCTCCATCGTCCAGTCGTTCGTCACGCTCGCGAGGGCGGCGAGGTTCGTGTACACCTCCGTCACCACGTGCATCTCCTGCCACTGCGACGCCCCGGCGCGGATGCGCGCGAAGTAGCTGGCGTCGCTCTCCACGTAGGTCTCGGAGCCCGAGTCGTCCGGGAACGACACCTGTGCGCTGTTCGCGAAGTCCAGGTACCTGTAGCGCGTGCCGGAGACCCACGCGCCGTAGGAGTACTCGAGGTCGCCCACGCGGTCCGGCGCGTCTATCGCGGCGTCCCAGACGACGTTCGTCGCGTCGAGGATCGAGACGCTGTCCGACACGTTCGTCTTCCACTCGCCGAACGACTGGTCCAGGTAGCGCCAGCGGTAGACGCACTGGGCCTTCGAGACGGACGCCTTCGGCTCGATCCACGGCGGAGCGCCGTTCGTGACGGCGGAGAACGACATCCTCGGCCTCGCCCCCGCCACGCCCACGCCGAGGAGCGGCTCGGTGAACGCGCCCACCCGGCCGAGGTACGCGAGGCGGCCGTTCTTGCGATTGTCGGTGTCGGGGACGGCGCCCGCCTCGATCCCGGAGGAGGAGACATCCGCCAGCACACCAGGGTACGGCACCACGATGTTGTCGATGAATATAGTGTCGTTGTAGTCGAGGTTGCTCGACGCGTTCACCACGTTCAGGCGCCTTATCCTGAAGCGCATCGGGGCGCGCTCCGAGCCGGAGGCGGGCGTGTAGCGCACGCGGTAGTACATCGTGTCGTAGTACGCCGTGGTCTTGAGGGAGATCGCGGTCACGGCGGACTGCTCGAGCGTGACGGCGGACTTGTCCTTCACCACGAACACGTCGCAGGGCACCGCCTGCCAGTCGTAGTGGCTCAGGTCGAGGCCGTCGCCGAACGATTCCGTCCCGGCGTACTCGTCCTTCACCCCGTACGCGACCTCGAGGACCAGCTTGTCGGGCTCCACCACGGAGAAGCCGTTCACCGCGTCGAAGAACACGGCGCCCGCGCCCTCCTCGTAGAATGGCGAGTACACGCACGCCTCCTGCGTGCAGCGCATCGTGATGTGGGCGACCTGCTTTATGCCGCCAAGGTTCTTCGTGCCGCTCTTCCAGGTGGACGGGATCGGGGCGGTCGCCTGCGCCGCGTCGATGGGCTGGCAGGTGTCGGACCACGGGAGGAAGTTGCGCGAGCCGTTGTTCGCAAGCGACGAGGAGTTGTATCCGCCGGATCCCGTGCGGCACTCGTTCAGGGTCCAGAGCGTCCTGTAGCCTCCAGAGGCGTCGAGCTTCTGGCGCAGCTCGTGGTTCGTCCCGGGGAGCAGGTTGAGATACGTGTTCGCCGTGCCTGTCGGCTTTGCGGCGTCGTCGTGCCACCAGTACGTGCCGCCCACGGCGACTTCGTTCACGTTCGTGGTGTAGTAGCCCTGGCCCTCGATGGGGCAGGCGGGGTTTGTGTCGTCGTTGAGCAGAAGGACGCGCGACGACGCGCGCGGGCCGAGGTTCGTCAGCGACTGGTACGTGTAGTCCTCAGCGCGGGCCCAAAGGGCTACGACGCAGAGGACGCACGCGGCGGCTCCCCTGAAGAGGCCCTCATGTGTTTTCTTGCGCATGGCTTGCCGATTCTATGTGAAATCCATTTGTCCAGGGCATAGTTACCCCATACCCAAATCGGGCGTAGGATATCATAAAGGGAGGCATTGCGCAAGATGGTTGCGTTTGTTGATAGTTGGTAGGGCTGGCGTCCCCTCAACTTCTCAACTCCTCAACTTCTCAACTCCTCAACTTCTCAACTTCTCAACTCCTCAACTTCTCAACTCCTCAACTTCTCAACTCCTCAACT
>CAVERN010000075.1:0-8539 GCA_963618095.1 bacterium
CGGAGTTGTCCTGAAGGCCCGCCTTGAACGCGCCGGCGCTCGTCGTGCGCGAGAGCTCCTGGTGCTTGCGGTTCGCCTCCTCGAAGCCCGCGACGTCCACCTCGAGCCCCTGCTCCCTCGCAAGCTCCAGCGTCATCTCCAGCGGATAGCCGAACGTGTCGTAGAGCTTGAAGGCGGTCTTGCCGGATATCTGCGTCTGCCCGTGCAGCTTGAGCTGCTCGGCGACCTTCGCGAACATCGCCGCCCCCTTGTCGAGGGTCGCGTTGAAGCGGTTCTCCTCCGCCTCGAGGTCCGCCTTGCAGCCCGCGAGATTCTCGGCGAGCTCCGGGTAGACGTGCCGGTACTTCTCGCAGATCGTCTCGGCGAGGCTCGCCGTGAAGCCCGGCGCGATGCCGAGGAAACGGCTGTAGCGCACCGCGCGGCGGATGAGACGGCGAAGCACGTAGTTCGCCCCGACGTTGCCGGGCTTCACCCCGCCCTTCGGGTCGCAGAGGATGAACGTGGCCGTGCGCATGTGGTCCGCGATGATGCGGCGGGAGCGGGTCCTCAGCCCGTCGTCCTCCGGCACGGCCGTGGAGAGCGCGTCGATCTTCGCCATGATCGGGGCGAAGATCTCGGTGTCGAACACGGTCGGAAGGCCGGAGAGCATGCACACCGTGCGCTCGACGCCCATCCCGGTGTCGACGTTGTGCCGGCCGAGCGGCTCGAACTTCCCCTCGGCGTTCTTGCTGTACTGCATGAACACGTTGTTCCAGATCTCGATGTACTTGCCGCAGTGGCATCCCGGGCGGCACTCGGGGCCGCACTTCTCCCTGCCCGTGTCGATGAACATCTCGGTGTCCGGCCCGCAGGGCCCGGTCGTGCCCGCCGGGCCCCACCAGTTGTCCTCGCGCGGGAGCGGGAATATGTGGTCGTCGGGAAGCCCCTGCGCCTTCCACAGCGCGATCGCCTCGTCGTCGCGCGGGATGCCGTCCTCCCCGGCGAAGACCGTCACGTAGAGGTCCTTCGGGTCGAAGCCGAGCTTCGTCGTGAGGAACTCGAAGCTCCAGGCGATCGCCTCCGGCTTGAAGTAGTCGTTGAGCGACCAGTTGCCGAGCATCTCGAAGAACGTAAGGTGGGCGCTGTCGCCCACGGCGTCGATGTCGCCGGTGCGCACGCACTTCTGCACGTCCGTGAGGCGGGTGCCCGCGGGATGCGGCATCTGCCCCATGAGATACGGCACGAGAGGGTGCATCCCGGCCGTGGTGAAGAGGACCGTCGGGTCGTTCTCGGGGATCACCGACGCGCCGGGTATGCGCGCATGCCCCTTCGACTCGAAGAATGATAGATACGCCTCTCTCAGTTCGTCTGCAGTAAGCCTGTTCATGATATGCCTTTCAAACCGTGAAATGCGCATTATACCACAACCCGGCCCCCGCAGAGCGCGAGGCGGCTACTCGTGCCAGTAGTCGGGGATCCACTTCGCGGGGCGGCACGTGAGGTGCATCTTCACCGGCGTCCTCTCCCCCGCCGAAGCCGGGCCTATCTCCTTGAAATAGTACCCTTCGAGCGCCTGCGGGATGTCCGGCTGGCCGTGGAAGGCGACCACCGACACCCCCCTGCCCGGCCTCCTCGGAGCAATGATCCTGTTGAGCGGGAAGATCGGCACCAGCTGGCGCTTGAAGGAGCACACCCAGCCGTCAGGCCACCAGTTGACCGGACCGGCCTTCCTCATCGCGAACGTCTGGAACTTCTGCGACCCGTGGCGGAACCACCTGCTCTCGTTCGGGTCGTCCTTCATCTTCATGAAGAGGTCGCACACCGCGCCCGACCTGCCGGCCTCGAAGCGGAAGCACGACGAGTTGCCTATGTCCGGCGGCCTCTTGAACAGGCTCTTGCGCCGCTCCACCCAGTTGTGGATTATGCAGAACTCCCCAGGCCGGTAGTCGAAGAACCTGTCGAGCGGGCCCGTGACGAGCGCGTCGAGGTCGAGGAAGAGCGTGGGCCCCGCGAGGCCGGCGAACCCGTCCCGGAACAGGAGCAGCTTCGCGAAGATGTTCGGCCACCCGCGCCCGGGGACGGACGGGTCCGAAGGGAATGGCACGCACTCGACCTCCGGCCGCACCCCCTCCGCGGAGTCGGTCACGCACACGAAGCGGAACGGCCTCGAAAGGTTCCGCGCCACGCCCGCGTAGAGCCGGTTGACGTAGTCCGCCGAATAGTAGCGCCCCCACTTGAGGCACAGCACGTTTACCCTCTCTTCGCTCATCTCGTCCCCCTCCTGAACTCGTCGTAGCCGCGGTTGCGCAGAATGCAGGCCGGGCACTTGCCGCACCCCCTCCCCGGGATGCCGTTGTAGCACGTCACCGTGCCGCTCTCTATCACGTCGAGGATGCCGAGCCTGTCCGCAAGGGCCCACTCCTCCGCCTTCGTCATGTGGATGAACGGCGTGACTATCGAGATCGGATAGTCGAGCGCCAGGCGGACGGCCCTCTGCTGCGCCCGGATGAACGACTGGCGGCAGTCCGGGTAGCCGGAGAAGTCCGCCTCCGAGACGCCGGTGTAGAGGCGCGTGGCGCCGAGCGTCTTCGCCCACACCGCCGCCGTCAGGAGAAAGAACGCGTTGCGGCCCTCGACGACGGTGGTCGGACACTTCGCGCCCGCCTTCCGCTCTATCGGCGCGTCCCTGGACATGAGGGCGTTCGCGGTGATGTGCCGGTAGAACCCGAGCGAGACGACCTTGTGCGACGCCACCCCGAAGCGACGGGCGAGGCGCCTGGCGTACCGCACCTCGATGGCGTGGCGCTGCCCGTACGAGAACGTGATGGCCGCGACCTCCGCGGCGCCGTGCCTTCGCACCGCGAGCGCCAGGCAGGTCGCCGAGTCCTGCCCGCCGGAGAGGACCACGACCGCCTTCACCTGTCCACCCCCATCCACGACTCCGCGTGGTACTCTCTCGCGCGCCAGCCGAAGCTCCTGGCGGCGGACACGTTCGCCTTCGTGTCGTCGAGGAACAGCAGGTCCCCGGGGGCGAGCCCGAGCCGCCCGGCGGCGAGGTCGTATATCCGCCTCTCCGGCTTCACCATCCGCTCGACGCCCGATATGACCTCCGCGTCCGCAAGGGCGACGTAGTCGGCGCAGCGCGTCGCGAACAGCCTGTCGTGGAAGTCCTCCGACATGTTGGAGAGTATCCCGATCCTCTTGCCAAGCCCCTTCAGGTCCCTCATCAGGGCCAGCGTGTGGCGCGACAGGTCGCGCACCCAGCCCTCCGCGTCAAGCCTCCACAGCTCGGAGAGCTGCGCGTCGCTCGGCGGCGGGAGGCCCGCGTTCGCGAACGTCATGGCGTACATCTCCGCGAACGAGCATTCGCCGCCGTCCCACTTCAGGCGGAAGCGCCTCCACCCGTCGTCGAACGCCTCGCGCGAGAGTCCGAGGGACTCGCAGTACGACTTCAGACCGTCCCCCGTGTCGAACGGCGAGAGCGAGATCACGCCGCCGAAGTCGAACACCACGCCCTTCGCCTCGAGGAAGTCCTCCACCGCCTCGGGCACGAGCCCCTTCACCGGCTCGCCGGCAGACAGGCGGCGGCGCACCTCGCTCGACGACTCGGGCGTGCGCGGGAAGGAGACGAACTTCGCGAGGCGGGCGAGCTCGGCGGCGTCCTTCCAGCGGCACGTCTCGGGCGCGTTGTCCTCGCCGATGATGAAGAACAGCTCCGCACCGGGATGGCGCGAGGCGATCTCGCGCACCGTGTCGATCGCGTACGACCTGCCGCCCCGCCGCAGCTCGACGTCGCACGGCTCGAGCAGCCCGTGCCCGGCGCACGCGTGCCGCACGAGCGTCCAGCGCAGCGCGTCCATCCCGCCCCGGGCCTTGAACGGGTTGCAGGCGGCGGGGACCACGAGGACCCTGTCGAGGGAGTGCTCGGCGGCGGCGCGGAGCGCAATGCCCACATGGCCCGAGTGGATCGGGTTGAACGACCCTCCGAAGATCCCGATGCGCATCGCCGTCACGCCTCCTCTATCCGCAGGATGCGCAGGATCGCGGGCCGGCCGTAGTCGCGCTTGCCGAGTCCGGTCCCGACCCCGAGCACCCGGTACGCGCCCGGAAGCTCGCCCCTGGTGCGGAACGCCGCCGCGAGCGCGATCCCCGTGGGGGTCACGCACTCGCCCCTCGCGTCGCCGACGCGCAGGGGGATGCCGGAGGCCATCGCTATGTTGAGCACCGCCGGCACGGGCACCGGCAGCTCGCCGTGCGCGCACGTCACGGTGCCGGAGCCCTCCGTCAGGCCCGTCACCACGCACTCCCGGTCGCCGACGTCGTCGAAGAGCACCGCCGCGGACACCACGTCCACGATCGAGTCTATCGCGCCGACCTCGTGGAAATGCACCTCCTCCACGGGCCTGCCGTGCGCCTTCGCCTCCGCGTCCGCAACGAGCCGGAACGCCCTCTTCGCGAGGGCCCTGGCGTTGTCGCTCATCTCGCCGCGGTCTATTATCGCCTCCACGTCCGCCAGGTTCCTGTGCTCGTGACCGTGGTGGCCATGCGCGTGGCCGCAGCACCCGCCGTGGCCGTGGCAGCGCCCGTGCGCGAGCGTCACGTCGAAGTCAGTCCCGGCGATTCCGTGCGAGGACTTCTCCGAGACCGCATACGAGAACTCGTCGCCGAGGCCGAGCGACGCGAGCGCGTCGCGGAGGCGCTCCGCGCTCGCGCCAAGCGACAGGAGCGCCCCGACGGTCATGTCGCCGGATATTCCGGCAGACCCCTCAATGTACAGCATTCCGCCTCCCCCTTCCTCCCATGCGCCGCAGCATGCGGCAGGCGACGACCGCCGCCCCGAATCCGTTGTCGATGTTCACCACGCTCACCCCCTCGGCGCAGGAGTTCAGCATCGCGAGGGCGGCGGCCACGCCGCCCGCCCCCGCGCCGTACCCGACCGACGTGGGCACCGCCACCACGGGGGCGGACACGAGGCCCGAGACGACGCTCGGGAGCGCGCCCTCCATCCCCGCGACCGCCACCACCACGTCCGCCCGGCGCACCTCGTCTATCACCGAGAGGAGGCGGTGCAGCCCGGCGACGCCAACGTCGAAGAATCGCGCCACCCTCGCTCCGAGGAACTCGGCCGTCCCCGCGCACTCCTCCGCCACCGGGATGTCCGCCGTGCCGCCGGTCAGCACCGCCACGGACCCGCCGAGCCGCCTCCCGGAGGGGCCGAGCCTCAGCAGGCGCCCGGCCTCGCAGAACCGCACGTCCAGGCCGGCCGCGCCCACGGCGTCGGCCTGCTCTCGCGTGACGCGCGTGGCGAGCGCGCCCTGCCCGCGCTGCGCGAACGAGGCGAAGATCCCGGCGAGCTGCGCGGGGGTCTTCCCGGGGCCGAACACCGTCTCGCCGAACCCGGTCCTCTCGCGCCGCCCGAAGTCCAGGCGCGCGAACGGCTCCTCCATGCCCTTCCTCTTCCGCTCTCCGCTCATTCCCGCGATCTCCGCTCCACCTCTTCCCCCTACTGCCCCTTCGGCGTCATGGAGATCGGGATCTCGGGGTACTTCCGCAGGAAGTCCGCCGAAAGCCCGGCCACGCGGTCCGCCCGCTTCGCCGCGGCGAGCACCGACTGGTCCACCGCCCTGTCGCCCGACGACTCCACGATCCTGTAGCCGAGGATCTTCCCCCCGTTGCCGAACCTCACGAGGAGCACGACGGGACGGAGGCCCTCGGTCCACACGAAGTCCGTCCAGCACTCGTAGAACCTGCGCGAGATGAGCGAGACGCAGCGCTGCTCCTCGCTCGCGGCGAGCTGGTTGGACGCCCCGAAGCGCGCCCCGCCCGCAAGCGCCTTCATGATCTCCGACTGGGTCAGCGGCTTGTCCCTCGCCGTGCCCTTCCCCCTCGGCAGGCTGGCGGGAGGCTTGACCTTCGGCGGCTTCATCACCTTGCCGCGCTTGAACTCCTTCTTCGGCTTCTCCGCCTTCTTCGGCGGCTGCTTCACCTCGCCGCGCTTGAACTCCTTCTTCTTCGGCTTCTCCTTGACCTTCTCCACGGCGTCAAGCCGCTCCTGCGGCTCGACCTTCGGCTCGGGGGGCGGCTCCGGCGGCTTCGGCTTCTCGGGCTCGGGCTTCTCCGGCTCGTCCGGCGGCGGGTTCGGATCGGGGTCGGGGTCCTCCAGGTCCTGCTCCGCCCAGGGCGGAACGATCGTCATGTCTATCGGGATCACCACGTCGGGAGCGCGGTAGACGAGCCTGGACGCGGCCCAGAAGAGCGCGAACGCCGCCACATGCAGCCCGAACGCCACGGCGAGGGTCCTGGCGTTGAGCGGACTCGACGCGGAGCGCTCGCGCCGCCCCTCCTCGTAGAACTTTTCGAGCTCGAGCTCCATGACGCGTCGGGCCCGTCACTTCTCGACGGTGACAAGGGCCATCTTCCTGACCTTGCACTTGTACACGAGCTTCACCACGTCCATTATCGCCCCGTACGTGAGGCGCTCGTCTCCGCGCACGAGCACGGGGACGTCCGGATCCTCCCTGACCTTCGCCAGAAGGTCCTTCTCCAGCGCGTCAAGCGTGACGGGCGCGTTGTTGAGGAAGGTGCCGGTCTGGCTCACCGTGATGGTGTTCGCCTTGCTGTTCTTGTTCGGGAGCGTGTCGGTCTTCGCCCTCGGCAGCATTATCGATATGCCCTGCTCAAGCGCGGGAATCGTAAGGATGAACGTCACGAGCAGCAGAAACGTGAGGTCGATCATCGACGTCATGTCGATGTTCGCCTTCGCGCCCTCCGAACGCCCCCTGCTCCTTCTTCTCCTGAGGCTCACGACCTTTCTCCCCCCTGAAGCGGACGACAACCCCGGGCTACGACTGGAACTCGAGCGCGATGCGCCCGACCAGGTCGTCGGCGAAGCCCTCCATCTCCGCCGACAGCCCGCGCACCGTCGCGTTCAGGCGATTGAAGGCGCACACCCCGGGAATCGCGATCAGCAGGCCGACCACCGTCGTCACGAGGGCGGACGATATGGCGGGCGCCATCGTCGCGATCGTCGCGGAGCCCGCCGTGCCCATGTCCGCGAAGGCGTCCAGCACGCCCCACACCGTGCCGAGCAGGCCGAGCATCGGCGCGAGCGCCACGACCGTGGCGATCACCCCCATGCCGTGCTCGATGCGAAGCTCCTCCTCGTCGAGGATGTGCTCGCAGTGGGACTTCACCAGCTCCACCTCGTTGCGCGTGAGCGCGGCGGCGCCGACCCCGTCGCTCCGCGAGATCGTGGACCGCGTGTCGGGCGACAGGAGCTTGAAGAGCCTCTCGCACGTGCCGTGGTAGATGTTCTCTATGGCCGTCCTGGAGCTCGGATGGCGGGCGAGATAGTACTCGAGCACGTCCCGCCCCGTCATCACGTCGCGGCTCACGCGGCGCGTGAGGCGGCTGACCCTCGCCAGCTCCTTCACCTTGCCGATTATCACCGCAAGCATCACCACGCTCGCAAGAAGCTGCACGAGCACGATCCCCTTGCCCATCATGCTCGACTGCATGTAGCCGTCGACGAGCGAATCCGCAAAAAGCTCAACCATTCTCTTCCTCTCCTGTAGGCGCGGAATTATATCACACCGGCAGGGCGAGCTCCAAGGAGAATCCGGGCGGGACGTGGCCCGGGCTGTGCGCCACGCATATCGCGGCGGCGCGCGGATTGCGGTCCAGCCACCCGCCCACCGCGCGCAGGATGCGCCTCGACGCGGCCTTCGTCTGGCTGTAGCACGGCTCGTCGAGCAGAAGGAGGCGCGGCCTCTTCGCGATCGCCGCCGCAAGCTGCTCCTCTGGCGTCTCGCCAAGATACACCTGGCGCTCGGCGGACACCACCCCGATCAGCTCCCGCACCTCCGCGAGCGTGACGCCCTCGGCCCCGCGACGCCTGCCGCAGACCGTGACGTCGAACGCGTAGCTGCGCGGAGAGTCGCCCGAGATCAGGGCGAGGAGGGTCGTCTTCCCGCTGCCGTTCGGGCCGCGCAGGAGCCACCGCTCCCCCTCGCGCACCGTCCAGGAGAAGTCCCTGAAGAGCGTCCGCCCCCCGAACGCCACGTTCACGCCGCGCATCTCCACCACCGGGGCGGCGTCCGGCAGGCGCCTCGCGCGCCCCCTCCTCGCCGCCGGCACGCCGTCCAAGCCATCCCCGGGCGCGATGCTCTCACCGGACGCCGCCACGATCTCCACGCCGCGCCTGCCCAGCGCCGCCACGATCTCCCGCATCCGCCTGCGCCGCGCGGGGTCGAGCCCGCCAAGGGGGTCGTCCAGCACGAGCCTCCTCGGGCCCTTCAGCAGCGCCCTGGCGAAGAGCACCCTGCGCATCTCGCCGTTCGAGAGCGAAGCGAACGAGCGCTCCGCCAGGCCCCTCACGTCCAGAAGGCGCTCCACCACGCGCCGCCGCTCCAGGTATCCACGCCTCTCGGCGGCATGGTCCGCCCCGACCTCGAACGGATTGATCTCGAACACGGACTCGAAGGACAGCAGGTCCTCCACGGCGTCGCCCTCGTCCGAATGGTACCGCCCCTGCATCCACCCGCCGCTCACGGCCTCCATC
>CAVERN010000076.1:0-8237 GCA_963618095.1 bacterium
GCGAGGCCGCGGTTGCGCGGCGTCGCGGGCGAGCCGCTGCGCGGGCCCTTGACGAGACTGAAGCGCGGGTCGGCGGCGGCGAGCGCCTCGCACGCGGCGAGGGTTGAGTCCGTCGAATCCTCGTAGGAGAGAACGCACTCCCAGTCCGCGAAGGACTGTCCCTTCACGGACGCCACGAGTTCGTCGAGATACCGCGCGACGTTGCAGCACGGCACGACGATGGAGAAGAATGGATGTTCGGAAGAGTTCATCGGGGTGCATTATACCATTTAGGGTAGTTGGTAGATGATAGTTGGTAGGAGAGAGATTTATGATTTATGATTTGGGGCTGAGGAGTTGAGAGGTTGAGGCGTTGAGGGGAGGTCGCGCCCTACCAACTACCAACTATCGGCTCTACACTTCTACACGGCTAACCTTCTACCCACAATCCCTTCCGCCCGTTTTTTAGCGCGGAGCATGGAGGCTGGGAGGAGAGCGACGCGGACGCATCACCCATTGCCGGTCAGCGTCCGCCGAAGGCGAGGCGCGCGACGCGGGGGAGGCAGCGACGCAGAAGCTCGCTGACGGCGATCGAGCCGCCGACGCCGAGGAGGAGCTCGACGACGGGGGTGTACCACCTGTATTCGATGGTCCGGCTGCAGACCGTGAGGACGATGATTCCGTGCACGAGATAGATCGGGAAGGCGGCCTCAGCCAGGAACTTCGGCATCCGGGACGCCGGAAGATGCGTCCAGACAAAGGCGAGCGAAAGGCAGTCGAACAGAGTCTGCAGGTCGAACGGAATCCTGACCCCCAGGAAGAGCAGCGTCAGCCGCGCAGAGATGACCGCCAGCGCCGCGACGCCGCACCAGCTGCCGGCGCGCCGGCTCAATGCCATCGGATGCCAGGCAAGATGCGCTCCGAATGCGAAGCAGAAGAGGCCGTGGACCGTGAACGTGGTGGATAAGAACCCTTCCATCCGCGCCCCGATCGGCGTGAGCCCCAGCTCCATCAGGCCTCCCCTGAAGAGCCAGGCGGCGAAAAGGACCGCGAGAAGCCGACCGCCCCAGCGCCTCACGCACCAGAATACGAGCGGACTGGCCACGACGAGCAGCATCAGGTTGCGCAGGTACCAGAGCGGCACGAGCTTCGGATAGATGAATGGATTGAGCCCGAACCCGCCGGGACGGAGGGTCCAGCGCCCCTCCACGAAAAACCCGACCACGCCCTCGGCGAGCTGCCAGACGCAGTACGGGATCATGATCGTGCCGATTCGCTTGCGGATCGACTGCCGCCACCAGCCCGGCTCGCCGTAGTGCCGCGCCAGAAAATAGCCCGAGACGATGAAGAAGAACAGCAGCGCCTGATCCGCGACGATCCGCTTGATGGCATGCTCGTGGGCGAAGGCGGGCAGAGACGGGGAGAACCAGCGCGCGTGGGCGGCGCAGATGGCGACGGCGGCGAGAAACGAGAAGTTGACGATCTTCTGGCTGGATTCGGGAGAGAGAGTGGGCTTCATACGGGCGAGGGAGATGGAAGATGCGGCTGGGCGGCCATAGGGGCCTCTCAGCGGAACACGTAGCGGAGCCTCCGCACGACCTCGGTCAGGCGGCGCTTCGCCAGCAGGACGAGCGGAATGAGGAACGGGAAGACCAGGAGAATCACGTGGAACGTCATCGCGGAAGCGCCGTCCGGCGACGAGTGCATGTCGAGCACGTGGCGGCGCAGCGCCAGGCACTTCACCATCTTCATGCGCCACGAGAGCCTCGGGTTGCAGCAGAACGCCTGCGCCTCGTGGTAGTGGGTCTGGAACGAAAGCCGGCGGGCGGTCGCCGCGTCCTTGCGGGCGAGGCCGCCGTCCATGAAGATTCGCTGGCGCTCGCGCGAGCGGCGGTACCAGTTGTACTCGCGCTTGAAGTCGCTCATGCGCCGGTAGTAGACGGCGCAGGCGGACGTGGAGTAGCGCACGTAGTCGTAGACGTCCTTGCGCACGACGGCGATCGCCTTCGTGGAGAGGAGGTAGTCGAGGAGGAACATCTCGTCCTCGCACATCGTCACGCCCGGGCAGAAGCGGATGTGCCGCGCCTCTATGAGGCTGCGCCGGAAGAGGCAGATCACGAGGAAGCCGTGGACGGACGGCACGTCGTTCAGGAGCGGATAGAACCCGCGCACGAGGACGTTCCGCTCGCCGCGGATCGTGTCCTCGTCGCCGACGATCGGGAAGTCGAGGATGCCCGGAGTCATGCTCTCCGGGCCGATGTCGCAGAGCGCGCCGCTCGGGAGGTCCACCTGCTCGCGCTCGGCGAGCTCGAGGAGGGTCGTGTAGATGTCGGGGCGAACGCGGTCGTCGGAGTCGCAGAAGGCGATCCACTCGCCGCGCGCGACGTCGAGCCCCCGGTTGCGCGCGACGCACACGCCGCCGTTCGGGCCGGTGAGGACGCGGAAGCGGGGGTCCTTCTCGGCGAACCTGCGGCAGACCTCGAGGGAGTGGTCGGTGGAGCCGTCGTCCACGAGGATGAACTCGGCCTCCTTCAGCTTCTGCGTGCGAAGGGACTCGAGCGTGCCGTAGAGGCGCTCCGCCGTGTTGTAGACGGGCACGATCACGCTGACGCGCGGGGCCTGGCCCTGGCTCTCGCGTTCAGGCGCAGACATGCTCGAGCCTCCTTTTGATCTTGTCCCTGCGTCGCTTCGCCCTGAGCAGGAGCGGCAGGAGGGGCATCGCGCGCAGGATGCAGGCGCGGAACATGCGAGCCCCCAGCCCGTCCGGCGCGTCGCCGAGCGCGCGGACGCGGCGGCGGATGCCGTTCAGGCGATCGCGCCGCGCCCGCCTCGTCAGCGACCGGTCGCAGCAGACGTCCTGCGCCTCGTGGTAGAGCACGAGGAAGCGCAGCCTGGCGAGAGTGCGGGGCGAGGAGGCGGCGAGGCCGCTGTTGGCGAAGATCCGCTCGCGCTCGCGCGACTGCAGGTACCAGCTGTGCTCGCGGCGGTAGTCGTCGGAGCCCCGGAAGAACGTGGAGCAGATCGACGAGGAGATGCGGATGTAGTCGTACTCGTCCCTGCGCACGACTGCGATGGCGTTCACCGACAGCAGGTAGTCGAGCATGAACATCTCGTCCTCGCACATGCACGGGCAGAAGCGGATGTGCCTCTCCTCGATCAGGTCGCGCCGGAAGAGGCAGGTGACTCGGTAGCCCTTCACCCGATGCGCGCCGGTCAGGAGCGGGTAGAACGCGCGGGAGAGCACGTTCTCGCGGCCGCGGATGGTCTCGGCGTCGCCTCTGATCGGGAAGTCGGTGACGCCCGGAATCGTCCCATCCACGGAGACGATCCGGAGGGCGACGCTCGGCAGCTCGGCGTCCTCCCGCTCCGCGAGGCCGACGAGGGTGGTGTAGATGTCGTGGTGAACGCAGTCGTCGGCGTCGCAGAAGCCCACCCACCTGCCGCGCGCCGCGTCGAGGCCGCGGTTGAGGGCGGCGCTAAGGCCGCAGTTCGGCCCCGTGAGCACGCGGAAGCGCCCATCGCGCTCGGCGAACCTCCGGCAGATGGCGAAGGAGCAGTCCGTGGAGCCGTCGTCAACGAGGATGAACTCCGCGTCCTCGAGGTCCTGCGTGCGCAGGGCCTCGAGCGTGGAGTAGAGGCGGAGATCCATGTTGTACACGGTCACGATGACGCTGACGAGAGGCACGTGTCCGTCCACGTCCCGTCCGTCGCCTGTCTTTTCGGTGCGTTCCGTAAATGATCCTTCCCCTGTGCCTCGTCCGTCCGCCGGCGTCCCCATCTCTCAAACGGCGCACATTTTACCACATTTCGGCGGAATGCGCCGTCACCTCGTCCATCCGGCCCCCCTGGCGGACTGGATTCTACGCCAGCCGCCGCGCCTTTCGGTCTCCCTCGCCTCCGTGCCCGGCGGCAGTTCCGCGACCACGGGGGAGCGATCGGACGGCGCGAACCTCAGCACGGTCGCGGCGGCCGGGGCCGCGCCCCCCGCCGCGGGGGCGGAGTCCACCGCGACCCTCGCGCTTTCGGTGGGGGCGGCCTCCGACGACACGTACGAGAGGGCGGCCGGCGGGGCCGCTACGCGCTCGTAGCGGCCGGACTTCAGGTTGAAGTAGCCGAAGGACGCCGACGGGGTGTTCGTCGCCGACGACGTGAGCGGCACGAGCATCTGCCGCCACACGACGCTTCCGGGCGAGCGGGACGCCTCGCGCGCGCCGTACGCCCTGAAGGCGCTCCCGTCCCCGCCGCCGACGCGCAGGACGGCGTTCGACGGGCAGTAGCCGTCGAAGTCCAGGCGATACTCCACCGTGACGAGGTCGCCGGGCCTAACTCGGGAGGGGCTCGCCGACTGGCTGAGGCGGAAGGAGGCGCCGACCGCGCCGCTGAAGTCGTCGGGGCGTCCGTCGGCGGGCAGCGGACGCACGGCCACGCCGGGAGTCCGGGCGGAGAGGGAGAACTGCTGGTTGACCACCCTTCCGGACGATATCATGTTGCCGTTGGTGACGCAGTACGTGCCGGAGTACGTGCCGGACACCGAGACCTCCGCGCTGTTCGTCGCCGCGGAGAGGAACGTGACCGGGATAACGAAGGCTCCGCTCTTCGGGTCGCGCGCGCCCTTCCCGACCACGCGCTCCCCGGCGATCTCCACGCCGATCCTCACCGAGCCCGGGTCGACCCTCACCTGGCCAGGGCGCAGCTCGACGACGAGGTCCACTGGCTCCCCGACCATGCACTCCGACGCGGCGAACGAGGCCTTCGCGGCGATGGGACACGCCCCGTCGTCCATGCGCCTCTTCTGGAACATGTCGTCGAAGAGCCCCGCGAACGGGCTGTTCCCTCCGAACGGGAACGCGGACGCGCCCTGGGCGATGGCGATGGCGACGGCGATTGCGGAGAGCCGGCGCCCCGCCCTGACCGAGAGCCAGAACAGCCCGGCCAGCGCGAGGAGCGCGCCGCAGGCGGAGAGGATCCTCCCCGCCAGGGAGAGGCGGAACCAGAACGGGAAGAGGATCCTGGGCAGCGGGAGCTCCGCCGCCGGGTCGTTCCTCAGGCGGGCGAGGGCGGCGCGCATTCCGCGCTCGGTGGCGGGCGTCGCCCCCGATGCGCGCTCCGCCCGGCCGTAGGCGGCGAGCGCCTCCCGGGGCTTCCCGGCCATCACGAGCAGGGAGCCGAGGTTGGAGAGGTGGACTGCCATGGACTCGCCGCCGCGGCCGGGGGCGTCCACGAACGCGGCGTACCGCTCCGCCGCGGCCGCGAAGCCGGCCTCGTCCTCCGCGCGGCAGGCGAGCGACACGGCGTGGCGCAGGGTGAAGTCCTCCATCGCGAAGGAGAGCTCCAGGCCGTCCGGCATCGGGAAGCCATCGTCCTCGCCGTCGTCCGAGGCGGCGAGCGCGGCCTGCGCGCCGGCGTTGACCTGCACCGGGATGGGGGGCGTGCGGACGGTGCGGTACGAGCGCGAGGAGATGTCGAAGAACGCCGCCTCCAGCGGCGGAATCTCCGCCGTGCCGGCGCGGAGCGCCCTCAGGCGCCACGAGAAGCGCTTCCTGTCGCCGTCCGAATCCGTCCTGCGCGACGCCAGGTCTATCCTGAACGGCGTGTCCCGGAACGCCTCCGCGAGCGTCCTCGGCGGGTAGACCATCGAGACGTCCGTCGCGCCGGAGAGCTCGAGCGTGAGCAGCAGGGGGTCGCCGGCGGTGCAGACGTTGGAGTCCACGGACGCGGCGGCGGAGAAGCCCTTCGACAGCGCGCCGCAGTATGACCCGGGCCTCCCCGCCTCGGGCGGCGCGAGCACGCCGAGGGAGACCGTGCCGGAGCAGAGCTCCTGGCCTCGGGTCAGCATGCCGAAGAAGCCGAAGCGCTCCGGGAGGGAGACGGACACCGGGCCGAGGGACATCCTGCCGGGCCTCTCCGTCCTGACCGGGACCTTGACCGCGTAGAGCCAGGCGTTCGTGCCGCCGAGGGTCGTCCGCTCGCAGGTCATCTCGAGACGCGAGCCCTGGGGGATGAAGTCCGCCCCGATCCTCGGGGCGACCTGGAAGCGCCTTTCGGAGAGGATGCCGACCGTGACCTCGGCGGACTCGGTGACGAACACCTCCGCCGGGTCCACCGACAGCAGGACCCGCGGGCTGAACGCGGCCGCCGCGAGCGGCAGGGCCGCGAGGATGGCCGTAGGCAGGAGGTTCATTGGAACACCAGCACGGAGACGCCCTGCCCTGGGGAGGCCTTGACGCCGCGCCCGATCGTGAGCCGGTTCGTTGGGGAGAGCGCCTCCATCTCCGCGATGCCGCCGAGCTGGGAGAGCGCCTCGCGCAGGCGGGCCTCGCGCTGGCGCTGGTGCCTCTCCTCGCTTACGGAGAAGCCGAGCAGCGCCCCTCCCGCGAACGCGGCCAGCGAGAGGAACGCGGCCGAGGCGACGACGAGCGCCGGGTGTCGCGCCCGCGCCACCTTCAGCTCCGCCTCCGCCCGGTCACGCGCCGCCAGCAGGCGGCTCCGCTCGATCTCGAACGCCTCGCGCTCGAGCCTCAGCCGCTCCTCGGTGAGCGACGCCACGGATGCCGCCTCGTCGGCCATGCGGCTACTTCACCTCGTGGCACCACCCGTGCGCGTCGGGGAGCGTGCCGTACTGGATGCCCTGGACGGTGTCGAAGAGCCTCTGCAGGTGGGGGCCGACGGCGTCCGGCTCGCTGATCCTGATGACCTCGCCGCCGCGCGTTATCTCCCACACGGGCGTGACCACCACCGCCGTGCCGCAGGCGGCGACCTCGGAGAACTCGCGGATCTCCTCGTACGGCACCTTGCGGCACTCCACCTTCCATCCGAGGTCGGCGGCGCACTGCTTGAGCGACATGTTCGTGATCGAGGGGAGCACCGAGACGCTGTCCGGGGTGACGTACGTGCCGTCCGCCTTTATCCCGATGAAGTTCGAGGTGGAGAACTCCTCCACGTACCTGTGCTCCTTCGCGTCGAGGTAGAGTTCCACGGGCCAGCCCTCCTTCTTCGCCTTCTCGTGGGCGAAGAGGGAGGCGGCGTAGTTCCCGCCGACCTTCACGTTGCCCATGCCGTGCGGGGCGGCGCGGTCCCAGTCGTCGAGGATCACCGCGCGCACGGGCTTGAGCCCGCCCTTGTAGTACGCGCCGACCGGCATGACCATCATCAGGAACGTGTACTCCTTCGCCGGCGCGACGCCGATCTGCGGGCCGGTGCCGATCAGGAGCGGGCGTATGTAGAGCGACCCGCCAGTCCCGTACGGCGGCACGTAGTCGATGTTCGCCTTCACCACCTTCTCGGCGGCCTCGACGAACATCTCGACCGGCACCGGGGCCATGACCGTGCGGACCGCGGTGCGGCGCATGCGCTCGCCGTTGCAGTCCGGGCGGAATATCACCACCCTGCCGTCCTTCTGGCGGAACGCCTTCATCCCCTCGAAGCACTCCTGCCCGTAGTGGAGGCAGCTCGCGCCGATGTGCATGGTGATGTGCGGGTCCTTCACGAACTCCGCCTCGCCCCACTTGCCGTCCCGCCACACGTAGCGGATGTGGCAGTTCACGTCCGAGAAACCGAACCCGAGACTCTTCCAGTCAATGTTTGGCATGCTGATCAACCTTTCCCTTTGGCCTTTTGATTATAGCACAAAACCTACCGCGCGGAGACGGGCGAGACGGCGACGGCGACGGCGTGGCCGTTGAGGTCCGCCTGCGGCGCCCCATCGGCGGGGCCGAACTCCATGGAGGTGGCGAGCGTCTCGCCCATCACGTGGTCCCGGTGCGCCTCGAGCGCGGAGCGCACCTCGTCGTCGCAGCCGACGCGGAGCGCGATGCGCTGCGTGACCTCGAAGTCCGCCTCCTTGCGCATCGCCTGGACGCGCGAGACGAATTCGCGCGCGAGCCCCTCGGCGACGAGCGCGGGCGTGAGCGCCGTCTCGAGCCCGACCACGACCGCGCCCTCAGAGGCGACCACGAGCCCCGCCTTTGGCCTGCGGGTAACGATCACATCATCGAGGGCAATGGTAATGCCCTCGACCACCATGGGCAGGGGCGCGGGGCCGCCCACGGCAGAAGACGACCCATCCTTGGGCAGGGGTGCGGGGCCGCCAGAGGCCCCGTCCTTTCGACCGATCGCCGCGATCGCCGCCGCGACGGCCTTCATCTTCGGACCGCACTTCTTTCCAAGCGTCTTGAAGTTCGCCTTGTAGGTGACGTCGCAGAGCTCCGTCTCGTCGGCGATGAACTCGACCTTCTTGACGTTGAGCTCGTCCTCGATGA